>NZ_JBIVPK010000010.1:0-247475 GCF_044754605.1 Streptomyces sp. NPDC093064 | reverse complement strand
CCTCATACGCGCATGGACCGGCACATGCCCCACCTGCCACCGCGGCATCCCCGCTTCAGCTCCGCCAGAACACCACCCACGCCAGCCAACCTAACGAAGTACTACTAGCGGCCGGCCGTCGAGAGTGAGCAAAGCGTAGGTCGGCACGGCGTGCGCGGCTGCACGCATCACGTATTCATGCTCGCCACAGGCGAAGGGAGCGACCGGATCCTGCAGCACAAGGCTTCACCGGCGAGATCGCCCGCAAGGGCCTGCCCGCCCCAGTCCAGGCCGGCAAGAGGTGGGTGGTCGAGCGGACGCGCGCGGATGAACGGCTTCGGCAGGCTGCGGCGCTGCACCGAGAAGCGCAAGCGAGTCGTGGACTTCTACCTCCACCTGGCCGCCGCGATCGTCACCCTCCGCATGCTCATCCGCCGCGCTACCCCGCTCTACCGCTGGGATCCCGCTCCACCACCCGCAGACTGAAATAACGCCTACTGCCGGACGCTCTTAGGGCCCATTCAGGCGGTCGTGGGAGCGTGACCGACTGTTTCGCGCGGTCGAGAGAGGGCGGTGGTGTGCAGTAGTCGCAAGTCACAGTGGCCGCAGCGTGAGGCGATCACTGCAGGCAGGCCGTGGGACGAAGGGTGCGCCGGATGGAACGGGTGTCGGACGGGCGGGGACAGCGCGGGCGTCGCGGGTCGGTCCTACCAGCGGTGTTCGCACTGAGTCTGCTGACGGCTTGCGGGACGCTGCCCGAGCCTTACCATCCGCCCAGGGCCCAGCACGGCTCCACGGGCAGCCGTACCTACTACGTCAGCGAGCACGGAAACGACAGTGCGGACGGAATGAGCCCCGGTTCGGCGTGGCGCACGCTCCGCCAGGCGGACCGGGTCCGCTACCGGCCCGGTGACCGGCTGCTGCTGCACGGCGGGGCCCGGTTCGAGGGCTCGCTGCGGCTGGACCGGGGTGAGGCCGGCCGGCCCCGGCAACCCGTGATCGTGGGTTCGTACGACCGCGGGCGGGCGACCATCGTGCCGGCCAAGGGGCGGCCGGCCATCGAGGTCGTGAACACCGCGGGCGTGGAGGTGCGCGACCTGATCGTGCGAGGCGGCTCCGCCCAGGCGCTCCAGGAGGGAGGCATCAGCTTCTACAACGACTTGCCGAGTCCCGAGCGGCTGGCGCACATCGTGGTGTCGGGAGTGGATGTGTCCGGCTTCCGGCACGGCGTCCAACTGGGCGCGCAAAGCGGCGGGTTCCGCGATGTACGTGTCACGCACAGCGTCCTTCACGGCAACCGGGACGCCGGTCTCATCATCTATCGGCTGGCACCGGTGAAGCCCGGGTCGAAGGAGAGCTACGCCCACGCGGACGTCGTGGTGGACGGGGTGGAGGCGCACGACAACGCGGGCGATCCGCACAGCCACGACCGCAACACAGGCAGCGGCATCATCCTCGGGTCCGTGGACGGGGGTGGGATCCGCAACTCCTCGACGCATGACAACGGGGCCCGTTCCTCGGCCGCCGCCAAGGAGGGGCCGGAGGGCATGTGGGCGTACGACTCCAGGAAACTCGTCATCGAGCACAACATGTCGTACCGCAACCACTCCAACAGCGAGGCCGACGGCGACGGCTTCGGGCTCGACGTCGGCACGAGCGATTCGGTGCTCCAGTACAACCTGTCCTACGAGAACGACGGAGCGGGCTTCCTGCTCTACTCCTTCGACACGCAGCGACCGTCCCGCGGAAACACGATGCGCTTCAACGTCAGCTCCCGCGACGCCCGAAGGCTTGCCCCGTACGGGGGGTTCTACGTCGGCGGCTATGTGCGCGACGCGCACGTCCTGCACAACACCGTGGTGGCGGCGCTCAACGGTTCCCTGCACACTCCGGCCGTCGTGATCACTCCGGGACCGCGGTCGGTGGCCTTCTGGAACAACCAGTTCGTCACCGACGGGGTCCCGCTGGTGGTGGCCGACGGCCCCCTCCACGGGGTGGTGTTCCAGGGCAATCACTACTACGCGCGGAACGCCTCGAGCGCTGTGGAGTGGCAGGGGTCCTTCTATTCCTCGCCCGACGGCTGGTGGCGTGCCACGGGCCAGGAGGCCATCGCGAAGGAGACCGTCGGGGTCGTGGGTGACCCGTGTTTCGCGGGCGGTCCGGCTCCGGCCGTCCGTTCCCTTCCGGCGACCAAGGAGCTGGTCTCGAAGTGCCCTGCGGCACGGCCGCCCGCCCTCGATCTGCGGGCCCGGTTCGGTGTCGATCCCGGGCCCGCAGATGTGCTGGGCCACCGGCTCGGCCGACGGTCCGTGGCGGGCGCTGTTCAGCCTCAGGCGGATGCCGAGGCGTCCGACCGGAGGTGAGGCAGGGTGCCGGGCCGGCCCGGTGCCGCGTACTGCCAGCCGGCGCGAACCCAGAGGTCGGCGTCCAGGCTGTTGCGGGCGTCGAGCAGGCACGGCCGGCAGACCAGCGGGGTGAGGGTGTCCGGGTCGAGGGCACGGTACTCGGCCCAGTCCGTCAGATGCAGGACCGCGTCGGCGCCCTCGCAGGCCTTGTCGACGCGTGAGACGTAGTCCAGCTGCGGGCACGCCTCGCGTGCGTTCTCCAGGGCCTGCGGGTCGTGGACGCGGACCACGGCTCCCTCGCGGTGCAGCTGGGCGGCCACTGCGAGGGCCGGGGAGTCCCGGACGTCGTCGCTGTCGGGCTTGAAGGCAGCGCCGAGCACGGCGATACGCCGGCCGAACAGGCTGCCGCCCGCCAGGCGGGCGGTGAGCTCCACCGTGCGGCGGCGCTGCCGGAGGTTGATCTCGTCGATCTCGGACAGAAAGGCGACCGCCGAGCCGACCCCGAGTTCAGCAGCCCGGGCACGGAAGGCCCGGATGTCCTTGGGCAGGCAGCCCCCGCCGAAGCCCAGCCCGGCGTTCAGGAAGCAACGGCCGATGCGGTCGTCGTATCCCAGCGCATGGGCGAGGACCATGACGTCGGCGCCCGCCGCGTCGCACACCTCCGCCATCGCGTTGATGAAGGAGATCTTGGTGGCGAGGAATGAGTTCGCCGCCATCTTCACCAGTTCCGCGGTGGCCGCGTCGGTCGCGACGTAGGGCACTCCGGAGCGGATCAGCGGGGCGTACACCTCGCGCAGGACAATCTCGGCGCGGCGGGAGCCGGTGCCGAAGACGAGCCGGCCGGGGCGCAGCGTGTCCATGACGGCATGGCCCTCGCGAAGGAACTCCGGGTTCCAGGCGAGATGGACCTCCGGCGCCCCGGCCGTCCGCAGCCGGGCGGTGAGCCGTTCGGCGGTGCCCACGGGCACGGTCGACTTGCCGACGATCAGCGCGCCGGGGAGCAGGTGCGGAGCCAGACCGTCGACGACCGCGTCGACGTGCCGCAGGTCGGCTCCGAGTCCCTCCGGGTGCTGCGGGGTGCCGACACACAGGAAATGCAGGCCGCCGAAACGGGCTGCTTCCTGCAGGGAGGTGGTGAAGCGCAGTCGGCCCGAGTCGATGCCACGGCTGAGGAGCTCCTGCAAGCCGGGTTCGAAGAACGGCGTCCGGCCCGCCGCGAGTGCGGCGGCCTTGGCCTCGTCGATGTCGACCCCCAGGACCTCGTGCCCGATTTCGGCCATGCAGGCGGCATGGACGGCACCGAGGTAGCCGGTGCCGATGACGGTCAGTTTCATGTGCTGCTCCGGGAGGTGGCGTGGAGGCGGACCGGCCCGGTCGTGGCACGGGGCTCGGCGACGGCGGGGCCGGGGACTCCTGGGGTTCGGTAGCCGTAAGGGTTGGCGTTCTGGAAGCGCCAGGAGTCCCGGCACATCCGGGCCAGGCCACGGATCGGGTACCAGCCCAAGACATCGGACGCGGCGGACCCGTCGGCGACGAGCTCCGGCACGTCACCCGGACGCCGGGGGCCGATGCGGTACGGCACGGGCCGGCCGGAGGCCTGTTGGTAGGCCTCGATCAGCTGGAGCACCGAGGTACCGCGCCCGCTGCCCAGGTTGAGGACGTGCAGTCCCGGCGGCGCGGGACGCTCCAGCGCGATCCGGTGCCCTTCGGCCACGTCCATGACGTGGATGTAGTCGCGCACGCCCGTTCCGTCCGGGGTGGGCCAGTCGTCACCGAAGACTGTGACGTGCTCGCGCAGGCCCGCGGCGACCTGGGCGATATAGGGCATGACGTTGTCCGGCATGCCGAGCGGGTCCTCCCCCAGAAGCCCGGACCGGTGGGCGCCGACGGGGTTGAAGTAGCGCAATGCGTACACGGTGAACTCGGGCCGGTGGGCGCACACCTCGGCGAGGATCTGTTCGCACATCCACTTCGAGCGTGCGTACGGGTTGACGGGTGCCACCTGGTCGTCCTCGGTCAGAGGCATACGGGCGGCGGCGCCGTACAGGGAGCATGAGGAGGAGAACACCAGCCGGTGCACGTGGTGTTCACTCATCACCTCCAGCAGTGCGGTGGTGCCGCCCACGTTGGTGTCGTAGTACTCGACAGGCATCCGCACCGACTCCCCCACCGCCTTGCGGCCGGCGAAGTGAACCACCGCGTCGACGGGATGGCGGGCGAAGACGCTGGACAGTGCTTTGCGGTCGCGGACGTCCAGGACGTAGGAGGCGGCCAGTCGGCGGCCGGCCACCGACTGGACGCGACGGAGCGCCTCAGGGACGCTGTTTTGGTGGTTGTCGACGGCGATCACGTTGTGTCCGCGCGAGAGGAGCTCTGCGCAGGTATGGCTGCCGATGAATCCGGCACCCCCGGTCACCATGATCGTGCGTGGCTGGGACATGGAGTGACAACCTCCGTTGGGCATCGATGGGGAATGTAGGAGGACGGAATGAGGGGCGCGCGGCACCGCCCGGACCGTCGCGCCCGTTGGTGAACGGCGCCGGGTGAGCCGCTCAGGCGAGCAGGCCCGCCAAGTACTCGGGGAGGATCAGCACAGCGAGGACCAGCGGGGATGCGGTCAGGGCGGCCACGGCGAGCGGCGCGCGGACGGTGGTCAGAGCCCGCCACCGACGGATGTTCGCGGTGTCGGCGGTCTCCACGGCGTGCAGCAGGCAGACCCAGCAGGCCACCACGGTGTAGGTTCCGGCGCCCAGCAGGCACAAGCAGACGTAGCCGAAAGCGGGACCGTTGATTTCGCCGAAGAGGCCTGCGCCGCCGAGGCCCCCAGCAATGATCACGTAAGGCATGACGAGCCGCAGAGACAGGGGAGCGACGGGCTGGTGTGCCTTGGGCGTGACCTTGAAGGTCAGGCTGCGCGGCCGGAGTCTGACCCAGACCGCCGACAGCGTTCCCCAGGTGACCAAGGGCCAGCGTGCCAGGGCGAACAGCCAGCTCTCCCAGCTGACCAGGGGCGGCCTGAGGGGACGCAGCAGGTTTCGGCGGCGCAGGAATGCGGTCAGCGCCATCAGCCACAGCGACATCGACCAGTAATGGATCAGGAAGGAAAGGTAGTTCACCCGCACCCACGGCACCCCGGTCACGGCGGCGATCGGGGCCAGAACCAGGGCCGCCGCGGTCGACAGGCCGAGCAGCGGGTAGTAGCTGAAGGCGAAGGCGAAGCGCAACCGCAGCTTCCAGGGAAGCCGGGACACGTGACGGGGGAAGAGGCCCAGCATCAGCGTCACCAGGCTGCGCGACCACTGGAACTCCTGCGTGACCATCGCGGCGAAGGTGACGGGCCCGTCACCGTGTGCCTCCGCCTCGATGGCGAAGGCTCCCTCCCAGCCGGCGGAGTTGAGCAGGAGCGTGGTGGAGAAGTCCTCGGCCAGTTCGGGGCCGATGCCGCCGATATCCCGCAGCGCGGAGGTGCGTACGGCGTAGTGGGATCCGATGCACGAAGGAGCCAGACCACCGTTGTGGCCGAGCTGGAAGGGGCCGTGGTAGCCCCCTTCCCGGTACAGTCTGCCGCGGGCCGCCCATGACACGTCCGCGTTGGCGTCGCAGATGCTCGGGGCGGCCACGTATCCGATCGCCGGGTCTGCGAAGGGCCGCACCACTTCCGCCAGATACGTCGGTTCGGGCACGTGGTCGCAGTCGAGCTGGGCGACCACGTCGTATTCGTCGTAGCCGTGACGGTCGTAGAACCAGGCCAGGTTGCCTTCCTTGCAACGGGTACGGCGCGGCCAACTCGAGCGGTGGTAGCCCTCGACGCCGCGCCGACTGGACACACGCACGCCATGCGCGCGGCACCAGGCCTCGACCTCGGGGGTCGGGCCCTCGTCGCACAGCCACACGTCGTAGAGGTGCGGAAACCGCTGGGCGAGCATCGCTGTCAGCGTGGTGCGGGCCACCGGCCAGGGCTCGGAGGGCGCCTTGGTCACCACGAACGCCACGGACAGCCGGGGCAGGGGCAGATCGGGGTTGACGCGGCGCATCCGCAGGATCGCGATGATGAACGCCAGGGGCAGCAGGGTCAAGTAGGCCAGCAGTCCGCTGTTGATGGCCAGCGCAGTCAGCGACGTGCGATGCCGCGGCTGGAGCCACCACTGCCAGAAGATGAGCGTGCTCAGGCCCCAGCCCGCGGCCAGAAGAACGACCAGGTTTCGGTCTGATGGCTTCAGCACCGCTCGGAAGGTGGTGGGGGCTACCCGGCGTACGGGGCGGCGGGCGGAGAACTGGGGCCCGTCGGCGGACATGCGGACCACTTGGCCGGCCGACAGTCTCCGCAGGTCATGACTGAGTTCTTCCAGGTCCGGGGCCGAGGACGCGGCACTGTCGGCATGCGTGACGGCTTCAGGAGATACGGATGCAGAGGGTGTCATGGCACCGTTTCCTTTGCGGCGGTACGACCGAGGTCACCGCGCCCGACCGGCTGCCGGGGCCGGTTCCGCCCCGCGGGAACGGAACCAGGACACCGTGGCCCGCAGACCGTCTTCCAGGTCGGTCTCGGGTTTCCAGGCCAGGCGTTCGAGGGCCCGGGTGACGACCGGGCAGCGGCGCACCGGGTCGTCCGTGGGCAGCGGGAGTCTCTGGACGGGCGAGGGGGATCCGGTGATGCGCAGAACGAGTTCGGCGAGTTCCGCGATGGTGCGCTCATCGGGATTGCCGAGGTTGACCGGTCCCGGCTCACGGCAGTCCAGCATCGCCACGATGCCGCGGACCAGGTCGTCGACGAAGCAGAAGCTGCGGGTCTGCAGCCCGTCGCCGTAGATGGTCAAGGCCTCGCCGGCCAAGGCCTGCCGGATGAAACTTGAGACGACCCGGCCGTCGTGGGGCCGCAGGCGTGGCCCGTAGGTGTTGAAGATGCGGACGATGCCGGTACTGACGCCCAAGTGCCGTGCATACGCGGTAGTGACGGCTTCGGCATAGCGCTTGGCTTCGTCGTACACGCTGCGTGGCCCGACGGAATTGACGTGTCCCCAGTACTCCTCGGGCTGCGGATGGACCCGCGGGTCGCCGTACACCTCGCTGGTCGAGGCCAGCACGAAGCGTGCCTGGTGCCGACGGGCGAGGACCAGAGCGTGCTCGGTGCCGCGGCTGTTCACGCCAAGGGTCTGCAGCGGAAGCTTGTGGTAATCCGCCGGAGAAGCCGGGCTGGCGAGGTGCGCGACGGCATCCACCGGGCCCGGCACGTCGAAACCATGGCTCACGTCCGCGCGCAGAAACGTGAAGCCCCGCTGGTCGCACAGCGCGGCGATGTTCTCGGCACGTCCGGTGGACAGGTTGTCGACGCAGACCACGTCATCCCCCCTGCCCAGCAGGGTCTCGCACAGATGAGATCCGACGAATCCCGCACCCCCGGTCACCACGACACGCATGTTTCTCCCATCGATGTCACCTCAGCTGAGCAAGGCCAGGCACAGACATGGAGAAAAGATATGAAATCAGCCGGTATGACGATCTGGTCTCGGGTGGAGACCTACCGCCGACCGGCCCAGTCCGGGCGGCTGTGCGGTTGTGCTTTACCGGCTCGGCCGCATTCCCTCGCGGCACATACCTGCACCGATGGGGTGAACGATGGCTCCCTGCCCCGCGTCGGCGAGTCGAACGGGATCAGGGTCCAGGCAGGCCAGACCGAGCTCGTGAACCGGCAGACCACATCGCGCACCGTGATCCTCATCCGCCTGGACCAACTGGCGATCACAGGGGGCTCTGCCCATCATGGTCACCATCTCGCGGGCCGAGGCGGTCAGGTCAGGGACTCAAGAGGTGTCGAAAGCCGTTTCCGCGCGGCGGTCGGTCCGGGCGAACGACCTCATCTCACTGCACGTCCGCCGGGAGCTCGATCCTCCCGGCATACGTCCCCTGGTTCTCCTCGCCGACATGCTGCTCGAACGTGATGTCGGCGTCGCCGTACGGGATCAGGAAACCGAAGTCCAACCGGTGGCTCCTGATCCGGTACGTCTTCGCATCCAGGACCAGTACCTCGTCAAGGCCGGAGAGCGTCAGCTGGGCGTCCTCGATGGCCACCCCCGCCTTGCGGAGCTGTTCAGCCGTCGGATCGAACTCGCGCTTCGCCTTCTTCGCCCAGGCCCGGTCCCCGACGGCACTCAGCTTCCGTTTGCCGCTCGCGACGCGGAGCTCCACCGTACCGTCGCCCGTCCTGGCCACCTTCACGTCTCCCCCGGTGGCCTTCGCGTACGTCCGGAACTCTTCGACGACCGCGACCGGGTCCTCGACCTTGTTCCGCATCTCCGGGTCGGTGACGGGGGCGTGCTTCCAGGGCGCGTCGCCCTCCTTGAGGTAGGCGGTGCCGTCGGCGACGTATATCTCCTCGTTCTTCCTGGTCCCCTTGCTGCTGGTGGTGACGCCCTCGGACCGCAGCGCCTCCGGCTTCATCCCGCGCCGGACCGTGGCCCGGTAGGTGGCCGCGTTCTTCTGCCCCTGGAGAGTGAGCCCCTCCTCCCCCTTCACGGAGAAGGTCCAGCCGGATTCCTCGGCCATCGCCTTCTCCGCGAGGTCGAGGAAGTCCTCCGGGGACTCGGGCGTCGCGGACGGCTCGGGCGTCGCGGACGAAGTCGCCACCACCTCGGGGCTTCCCGCCGCCCCGACCGGCTTCCCTGCCTCAACTCCGCATGCGTCCAGCGAGAGCACGAGCGGGAGGACGAGCACGAGGGCACACCGGAGGCGAGTTCGCATGGACCTTTTCCTTACGTCACGGCGGAGCGGCGCGGACTGTACAGCAACACTCGGCCGAGATCATCCCGACGGTCATTCCACGCAAATCGACACCCTCGACGGCTCGCCCTCGACCTCATCACTCTGAAACCGGTACGCGTCGCGCTCAGTCCCTGACGACTGGGCCGCCAGTTCGCACCACACGGTCTTGCCGCCGGGCCACCGATCCACACCCCACCGCACGCTCAGCGCGTCGAGCAGGGCGAGGCCGCGGCCGGACTCGTCGTCCTCGCCGGCCGTCCGGCACAGGACGGGCAGGGCGCGCGGGTCCGGGTCGGTGACCTCGAGTCGCGTACGGTCCCGGGTGCAGGACACCCGGACGGTCACGGGGACGCCTTCGCCGAGGTGGCGAATGACGTTGGTGAGGAGTTCGCTCACACAGAGCTGGAGGTCGGCGCAGGGCTCGCCCACGTACGCGCGGATCTCCCTGCGCACCTCGCGCAGCTCCTTGGGGACGGCCGGCAGTTCCAGCGTCAGGGACGGCCGCATCACGCGACCCCCTTGCGCAGGGCGTCGATCAGGGCGCGCGCGGCGAGCAGGTTGCAGCTGCCCAGGGTCGGAGTGGTCGTGCATCGGGGTCACACCTTCCAGTGCGCTCTGTGACGAACTGCTCACAGTGTGCTGCGGTGCCGCGTACCGTGACAGAGGTTCGAGCTCCCGGTCCTGAACTGCGCGTATGACAGCCGCGGTTGGCATCGTCAGGGGAACCGCCGGGACTCGGGCGGACACGGCGGGAAACGGACGGTAACGGCCACCAGGACGGTGAACGATGGGGCAGCGCAAGGACATCGACGGCTCGGCAGGCGTCCCGACCTTCTACGGAAAGGAGTTGCGCTGGAAGCGGGAGGAGGCGGGGCTGACGCTCCAGCAACTGGTCGAGGGCAGCTTCTACGGCCCGAGCCACCTCAGTGAGATCGAACGGGGCGAGCGGCGGATGCCGGCGGAACTGGCCGAGCACGTGGACCAGGCGCTCGGCACGGACGGCTTCTTCGAGCGTCGCTGCGAGGACGTGCGCAACGCCAAGCGGCGGGGTCACGCCCGTTACTTCGAGCGCGTACTGGAGGCGGAGAGGCACGCGGAGACCATTGAGGAGTGGTGCCCGACCCTGATTCCGGGACTCCTGCAGACGGACTCGTACGCGCGGGCGGTGGTGCGGGCGACGCACCCGCTGGCGCCGGACGACGAGGTGGAGGAGAAGGTCGCGCCCGCCGTGAAGCCGCTGAACTCCACGGGCCTGCTCCGTCCGGTGCGGGGTCCCCGGGACGACCTCGACGGAGCCAAGGCCTGGGCCGGCCAGATGGCCGAGGCGCAGGCCGAGACCATCCGGCTGCTCAAGGACGCCGATCTGCCCGGGGCGCGGCGGCCGACCGAGCAACTCGTGGCGGAGTTCGAGGCGGGGCTGCCGTTCTGGCAGCAGGCGGCGAAGGCGTCCGACGCGGACACCTTCCTCGGGCATCTGCGGTCGGTGAACCAGCACAACGGGGACACACACGTCCGCCGGATCCGCGAACTGCTGGACCTCCCCATGCCCAGCACACCGCCGACGCAGGCACGCCACGAAACGCCCGCTCCGGGACCCGTGTGACCTTTTCCGGTCCCACCCGGCCCGCGGGAACACCGCGGGGGTCCGTGGTGTTGATCTGCTGCGGCAGAACGGAGGTCGGACGGTGCACGGTGAGTACAAGGTCCCCGGCGGCAAGCTCGTCGTCGTGGACGTGGAGGTCGAGGACGGCGCGCTGCGGCACGTGCGCGTGGCGGGCGACTTCTTCCTGGAGCCGGACGAGGCGCTGGACGCCGTGAACCGCGCGCTGGAGGGCGCCCCCGCGGACACCGATGCGGCGGGCCTGGCCGCCCGGATCGACGCGGCGCTGCCCGAGGGCACCGTGATGTACGGGCTGACGTCCGAGGGCATCGGGATCGCGGTGCGCCGCGCGCTGGCGCACGCCACGGACTGGACGGACTACGACTGGCAGCTCGTCCACGACGCCCCGCAGTCCCCCGCGCTGCACATGGCACTGGACGAGGTGCTGACGGCGGAGGTCGCCGCGGGCCGGCGTCCGCCGACCCTGCGTGTGTGGGAGTGGGCCGCACCCGCGGTGATCATCGGCAGTTTCCAGTCGCTGCGCAACGAGGTGGACCCCGAGGGGGCGGCGCGGCACGGCGTCGAGGTGGTGCGCCGGATCTCCGGCGGCGGCGCGATGTTCGTCGAGCCTGGCAACACGATCACGTACTCGCTGTCGGTGCCGGAGGCACTGGTGCAGGGGCTGTCCTTCCAGGACAGCTACGCCTACCTGGACGACTGGGTGCTCGGCGCCCTCGGCGACATGGGCATCCGGGCCTGGTACCAGCCGCTGAACGACATCGCCACCGACCAGGGCAAGATCGCGGGCGCCGCGCAGAAGCGGATGGTGGGACCGGGCGGAGGGCCCGGGGCGGTGCTGCACCACGTGACCATGTCGTACGACATCGACGCCGACAAGATGCTCGAGGTGCTGCGGATCGGGCGGGAGAAGCTGTCCGACAAGGGCATCGGGAGCGCGAAGAAGCGGGTGGACCCGCTGCGCCGGCAGACCGGACTCGCCCGCGAGGCCGTCATCGCGCGGATGGTGGAGTCCTTCCGCGCCCGATACGGCCTGACGGTCGGCAAGGCGACCGACGAGGAGCTGGCCCGCGCGCGGGAGCTGGCGCGGACGAAGTTCGGTTCGGACCAGTGGACGGCGCGGGTGCCGTAGCGTTCACGCGCACCACCGCCGGCCCCGACTCCTGGGCGGGGACGAGGAGTTGCCCGGCGCGGGCCTCAAGGGCCCTGCTCCGCTTCCCTTCCCCGCCGGGACATATACGGCAAACGGCACGTCAGGAGCGGGCGGCCGTGACCGTCCGGGCACGGAGCGGAGTACCGCTTCCGCCACACGGGGAGTCGTGTGACACTGAGGTCCCGTCCGCGGTGTGGAATCGCTTCGCACCGCGTCCGTCCCCCACACGAGAAGTGCGCCGTGCGTGAACTTCCTCTCCCCCTCGCGCTCACCGCGCGTCTGAGTCCGGTCGTCGTGCTCGCCTGTGCGGGCTGGGCGTTGACGTCCGGCCCGCTCGCCGCCTCCCCGGCCGCCGCCGGACCCAATACCGAACAGCAGGAGAACCGCGGCGCCGACGACGGGTCGTCCTCCGAGCCGTCCGCGCCGTCGTCGACCGCGGTGACCAAGACGTACGCGTCCGCCCCCGCACCGTGCACCAGCATCGCCGAGAAGACGGTCACGTCCCTGGTGCCGGGTGCCAAGCCGGCGGGCAAGGAGATCCCGTCCACGGACACCAAGGTGCGCCGGACCTGCTCCTGGAACGCGCTCAAGGACTACGACTACCGCTGGCTCGACGTGTCCTTCGAGATCATGGCGACGGACGAGGCGGCGCTGAAGTCGTACCAGCAGCGGACCAGCGACAAGAGCGGCGGCGGGGCGGTGCCCGGTCTCGGGGACAGCGCCTACTCGGTGGTGAACCTGACCACCGAGGACAAGCAGGAGACCCGCGAGGGCGTGGTGCTGGCCCGCTCCGCCAACGCGATCGTGGTCGTCACGTACAACGGCAGCGACTTCGAGTCGAAGAAGGCGCCGAGCACGGACGAGATCAACAAGGGCGCCATCAAGGCCGCCAAGGAGGCGATGGCCGCCCTGGAGAACGGTCGTACGGGCTGACCGTCCTCCCCGGGCGGTGAAGCGCGTCAGGCAGTGCAGCGCTTCAGGCGGTGACGCGCGTCAGACGGTGGCCCGCTGCCGGCCGCGCGCCGCCATCAGCAGCAGGTACAGCACCAGTGAGGTGCCCAGGCCCACCGCCCAGCCGTAGTCGGCGAGGGATTTCAGGGCCGGGATGGGCCGGCCGTCGATCAGCGGGTGGAAGTCCGCGCCGCCGATGGCCAGCACGCCGCCCACCACGAAGGCCACGACCGCCCGCCAGTTCCAGCCGCCCTCGTACCAGTAGCGTCCGCCCGCGCGGTAGAGGTCGGCCAGGTCCAGCCGGGAGCGCCTGAGGACCCAGTAGTCGGCGATGAGGATGCCGGCGACGGTGCCGAGCAGTCCGCCGACCAGGCCGAGCCAGGTGAAGATGTAGCCCTGCGGGTCGGCGTACAGCTTCCACGGGCACATCACCACGGCGAGCACGGCGGTGACGAGCGCGCCGGTGCGGAAACTGACCTTGCGCGGCGCGATGTTGGAGAAGTCGAAGGCCGGGGAGACCATGTTGGCCGCGATGTTGACCGACAGGGTCGCCACCAGCACGGTCACCAGCGCGTACACCAGGCCCACCACGTTGTCCGTCTTCGCCGCCAACTGCACCGGGTCCCACACCGGTTCGCCGTACACGGCCTGGGAGCCGGAGGTGACCAGCACGGACAGGAACGCGAACAGGGTCATGGTCGTGGGCAGTCCGAGCGCCTGGCCCCGGGTCTGCGCCTTCTGGCTCCTGCCGTACCGGGTGAAGTCCGGGATGTTCAGCGACAGGGTGGACCAGAAGCCGATCATGCCCATCAGGGAGGGCGCGAACAGTTTCCAGAAGTCCGCTCCCCAGCCCAGTTTCGACGGCTGGTCGAAGAGCGGGCCGAGTCCGCCGGCCTTGCTGCTCATCCACCACAGCATCACGAAGGCGCCGACGAGCACGAAGGGCGCCGCCCAGTTCTCGAACCGGCGGATGGTCTCCATGCCCCGGTAGATGACGGCCACCTGGATCGCCCAGAAGATGGCGAACGACGCCCACATCGTCCAGGCGTGGCCGCCCACCTTCGCGGCCTCCGTCCAGCCGCTCCCGATCAGCTTCCCGGCAAGGAAGTAGATCGCCTCGCCGCCGATCCAGGTCTGGATGCCGAACCAGCCGCATGCCACCAACGCCCGTACGACGGCAGGCAGGTTGGCGCCGCGCACACCGAAGGAGGCGCGGGCGAAAACCGGGAAGGGGATGCCGTACTTGGGTCCCGCGTGCCCGGTGAGCAGCATGGGGACGAGCACGATCAGGTTGGCCAGGGCGATGGTGAACACCGCCTGCTTCCAGTCCATGCCGACGGCGATCAGACCGGAGGCCAGGGTCCAGGAGGCCGTGTTGTGGGCCATGCCGACCCACAGCGCGGAGAAGTTGTACGTGGTCCAGGTGCGCTTGGCGACCGGGACGGGCAGCAGGTCCGCGTTGGCGTAGGGGCCACTGGGCGGCGGAGATCCGGGGGCGATCTCCACGCGCCCGTCGGGGAGGGTGACCTGCGCGGACGGCGGTATGGCCAAAGGAGCGGTGTCGGTCATGGGCAGCCCAATCGATGAGACGGGTCGAAACGGGGCGGTGCGGGCGCCCGGCCCCTCCCCGGGGAGGTGGGGAGGGGGGACAGAGGGGGGATGGGAACAGCGCTCGGGGACTCAGGAGTTGACGGCCGGGATGATCTGCTGCCCGTACGCGTCGATCACGGCTTCCTGCGCGTCGTGCATGTCGTACACGGCGAACTGGTCCACGCCCAACTCGCGCAGCGCGTTCAGCTTCTCGATGTGCTTCTCGACCGGTCCGATCACGCAGAACCGGTCGACGATCTCGTCGGGCACGAACTGCGTGTCCGGGTTGCCGCTGCGCCCGTGGTGGGCGTAGTCGTAGCCCTGGCGGGCCTTGATGTATTCGGTGAGTTCGTCGGGTACGGCGGCCGAGTGCTCGCCGTAGCGGGCGACCAGGTCGGCCACGTGGTTGCCGACCATGCCACCGAACCACCGGCACTGGTCGCGGGCGTGGGCGAGCGCCTCGGGCGAGTCGTCGGCCGTGACGTAGGCGGGGGCGGCGACGCAGATCCTCACCTCGGACGGGTCGCGCCCGGCCGCGGCCGCCGCGTCCTTCACGGCCTTCACCATGTACTCGGTCAGATAGAGGTCGGCGAGCTGGAGGATGAAACCGTCGGCCTCCTCACCGGTCATCTTCAGCGCCTTGGGGCCGTACGCGGCCATCCACACGGGCAGTTCCGCGCCGGGCTTGATCCACGGGAACCTGATCACCGTGCCGCCGAGGTCGGCCTCCTCTCCCCTGCCCAGCGCCCGGATGACCTTCATCGCCTCGCTGATCCGGGCCAGGGTGTTGGGTTTGCGGCCGGCCACCCGCATCGCGGAGTCGCCGCGGCCGATCCCGCAGACCGTGCGGTTGCCGAACATGTCGTTGAGGGTGGCGAAGGTGGAGGCGGTGACCTCCCAGGTGCGGGTGCCGGGGTTGGTGACCATGGGTCCGACGGTCAGCTTCTCGGTGTTCGCGAGGATCTGGCTGTAGATCACGAACGGCTCCTGCCAGAGCACGGCGGAGTCGAAGGTCCAGCCGTAGCGGAAGCCGTTGCGCTCGGCGCGCTTCATCAGGCTGACCACGCGCGAGGCCGGCGGGTCGGTCTGCAGGACGAGTCCGAAGTCCATGGGCGGCACTCCTAGTCGAGGTACTGGCAGGTGGAGCGCGGGGTGTAGACGCCGTGCCCGCGGTGCCCGGTGTACTCCCGCTCGGTGATGACGGGTTCGCCGCGGGAGAGCACGGTCTCCACCCGGCCGGTGATCCGCCTGCCCTCGTACGCCGAGTAGTCGACGTTCATGTGGTGGGTCTCGGCGGACATGACCTGCTCGGCATGCGGGTCGTAGACGACGACGTCCGCGTCGGCGCCCGGCGCGATGGTGCCCTTCTTCGGGTACATGCCGAACATACGGGCCGGGGTGGCGCAGGCGATCTCGATCCAGCGGCGGCGCGAGATGTGCCCGTCGACGACGGCCTGGTGGAGCAGGTCCATCCGGTTCTCCACGCCCGGCATGCCGTTGGGGATCTTGGAGAAGTCGCCGCGGCCGAGTTCCTTCTGGCCGGTGAAGCAGAAGGGGCAGTGGTCGGTGGAGACCACCTGGAGGTCGTTGGTGCGCAGGCCCTTCCACAGGGCCGCCTGGTGCTCCTTGGGGCGAAGGGGCGTCGAGCACACGTACTTGGCGCCCTCGAAGCCCGGCTCGGCGAGGTTGTCGGTGGACAGGAAGAGGTACTGCGGGCAGGTCTCGCCGAAGACGTGCAGTCCCTGGTCGCGCGCCCTGGCCAGTTCGGCGACCGCCTCCTGGGCCGAGACGTGCACGACGTACAGCGGGGCGCCCGCGACCTGGGCGAGCCGGATGGCGCGGTGGGTGGCCTCGGCCTCCAGCAGGGCCTTGCGGACCTCTCCGTGGTAGCGCGGGTCGGTCTCGCCGCGGGCCAGGGCCTGTTCGACCAGGACGTCGATGGCGATGCCGTTCTCGGCGTGCATCATGATCAGCCCGCCGTTGTCGGCGGCACGCTGCATGGCGCGCAGGATCTGCCTGTCGTCGCTGTAGAAGACTCCCGGGTAGGCCATGAACTGCTTGAAGGAGGTCACGCCCTCCTCCACCAGGAGGTCCATCTCCTTGAGCGTCTCCTGGTTCACATCGGAGACGATCATGTGGAAGCCGTAGTCGATCGCGCAGTTGCCCTCGGCCTTGGCGTGCCAGGCGTCCAGGCCCTCGCGCAGGGATCCGCCGACGGTCTGGATGGCGAAGTCCACGATCGTGGTCGTGCCGCCCCAGGCGGCGGCCCGGGTGCCGGTCTCGAAGGTGTCCGCGGCGTAGGTGCCGCCGAAGGGCATCTCCATGTGGGTGTGGCCGTCGACGCCACCCGGAATCACGTACTTGCCGGTGGCGTCGATGGTCCGCTCTGCGGTGAACGCCCCGGCGGCCGGGGTGCCGGAGGCGGCGAGGGCGGCGATGCGGCCGTCCTCGATCAGGACGTCGGCGTGGATCTCGTCGGCGGCGGTGATGACGAGGCCGCCGCGGATGACGGTGCGGCTCATGCTCCCTCTCCTTCCGGTCGGGTGTGCACGGTGGGTCGCGGGTCCCCGGTCAGGGCGCGGTCAGCGGCTCGTACGCGCCCGGGGCGCGGTCGCGGTAGAACTGCCAGCGGTCGCGGACCTCGCGCAGCTTGGCCAGGTCCAGGTCGCGCACGACCAGTTCGGTGTCCTTGTCGCTCGCCGGTTCGCCGACGAACTGCGCCTCCGGGTCCACGAAGTACGAGGTGCCGTAGAAGTCGTTGTCCCCGTACTCCTCGACGCCCACCCGGTTGATCGCGCCGACGAAGTACTCGTTGGCGACGGCCGCCGCCGGCTGCTCCAGCTGCCACAGGTAGCCGGACAGTCCGCGCGAGGTGGCCGACGGGTTGAAGACGATCTCGGCGCCGGCCAGTCCGAGGGCCCGCCAGCCCTCCGGGAAGTGCCGGTCGTAGCAGATGTAGACGCCGATCCTGCCCGCCTTGGTGTCGAAGATCGGCCAGCCGCTGTTGCCGGGCCGGAAGTAGAACTTCTCCCAGAAGCCCTTGACCTGCGGGATGTGAGTCTTGCGGTACTTGCCGAGGTAGGAGCCGTCCGCGTCGATCACGGCGGCGGTGTTGTAGAGGACGCCGGGCTGCTCCTCCTCGTACATCGGCAGCACCAGGACGATGCCGAGTTCCTTCGCGAGCGCCTGGAAGCGCCGGACGATCGGGCCCTCGGGGATCTGCTCGGCGTACGCGTAGAACGCGGGGTCCTGGACCTGGCAGAAGTACGGTCCGTAGAACAGTTCCTGGAAGCACAGCACCTGGGCGCCCTGCGCGGCCGCGTCGCGGGCCGCCTGCTCGTGGACCTGGATCATGGATTCCTTGTCGCCGGTCCACGCGGTCTGGAAGAGGGCGGCACGGATCACCTTGCTCATCGGGACCTCCACTCGCTGGATGTGCGGGGAGCGTAGAAAGCCGGCGGCTCCGCTTTGAGGTGCACCGTGTCACGTCTGCGGGGGCGGGGCGTGCCACCGTGTCACTCCGGGTCCGTCCCATGTCTCACCGCCGTTCTCCCGGCCGTTCTTCGGGCTCACTCCTGTTGCGCGTCGTGCGCGAGGAGCGCGATGTGCACCGAGGCGGCCTGTTCGAAGTCGTCGAGGTCCACCCCGAGGCACGCCTGTATGGACTCCAGGCGGCGGTAGAGCGCGGGCCGGGAGACGTGGTGGAGCTGGGCGGTGCGGGACTTGTTGCGGCCGGTGGCGAGGTAGGTGCGCAGCACGGACAGCAGGTCGTCGTCGGCCCGGCGCAGCAGTCCGTCCAGTTCCCGCTCCGCGAAGGACTGCACGTGCGGGTCGTCGCGCAGCAGCCGGACCAGGCCGCGCAGGTGCACGTCCTTCAGGCGTACGACGGCCGGGAGGTCCAGGGCGTCGGCGGACTCGGCCACGGCCCGGGCGACGTGCCGGGCCTCGCGCAGCCCGGCGGGCACGTCGTCCCAGACGGTGCGGGCGTCCGCGGCGGCGACGACCGTGCGGTCCGCGCCGGACCCGTCGCGCAGTCGGGCCGCGAAGTGCTCGGTGAGGGCGTCGGCGTCCTGGTCGCGGGCGAGGCTGAGCAGCACGGCGGTGGCGCCCTCGGCCAGCTCGGCGACCAGCCCGGGAAGGCCCAGCAGCCGCAGCAGCCGGTCGAGCGCGGCCACGTCGCCGTCCGGTACGACCAGTGGTACGAAGCTGCGCCGGTTGACCGGCAGCCCGGCGGCCCGTGCCCGGGGCAGCAGTTGCCGGGCCGGTACGGCTCCGCCGACGAGGTCGGTGAGCAGGCCCTGCGCGGACTGCTCCTCCCAGGAGCAGCCGGCGTTGCCACCGAGCATGCGGTGCAGGACGAGGGCCTCGGCGGCGCGGTCGGCCAGCAGCCGTCCGGTGGCGCTGTCGCCGCGGTGGCCGCACAGCACGATCCGTCCCCACCGCTCCCCGCGCCCGCCCAGTTCGGCGCGGATCCAGCCGTCGCTCTGGCCGGCGCCGGCCTGCCGGGCGATGCGTTCCCAGTCCCGCAGCACGTCGTCGACCGCCGAACGCTCCCCCGCCGTGGCCAGGACGCGGTGGGCGAGGTTGGTGACGACGACGGGGCAGGCACTGTGCTGCGCGATCTCGTCGAGCAGTGCCTGGAGCGGGGCCCCCGCCGTGATCAGCGCGGTGAGGGCGGTGCGTACGGCCTCCGACAGGCTGACGGAGGCGAACTTGCGCCGCACCAGCCGGGACTGGACCTCCTCGGTCAGCTCGGCGAAGGGGAAGGGGCGGTGCAGGACGACCAGGGGCAGCTGGCACCGCTCCGCGGCCCGGCGCATCACGTCCGGCGGCGTGGGGAAGGCCCGGCCGAGGCCGAGTACGACAGCCGCGGCCTCCGCGCGGTGCAGGGAGCGGATGTACTCGTCCTGCTTCTCCTCGTCACCGGCGAGCAGCACGCCGGTGGTGAGGACCATCTCCCCGCCGCTGAGCATCACGCCGACATCGGCGGCCTCGGCGACGTGCACCCAGCGCACGGGCCGGTCGAGGTGGCCGGCGCCGGCCACCACCTCGGGCTCCCCCGCGAGCACCCGCTCCAGGGTGAGGACCTGGCGCACCGACAGAGCGGCTTCCGGCGGGTTCCAGGAGGCCGGGGGTGTGCCCGAGGCGGTGGTCATGGCGACGTTCCCCTCTTTGTGCGGTTCGGTCCACCTCCGGTGGCGCTCAGTACGCGGCGCGCAGTGCGCTCTCCAGGATCGCGGCGCCCTCCTCGGCCTCCGCGACGGTCAGGGACAGCGGCGGGGCGATGCGCAGGGCGCTGGTGTTGTGTCCGCCGCCCTTGCCGATGAGCAGGCCGCCCTGCCGGGCCGCCTCCAGCACCGCGGTGGCCGCCTGCGGGTCGGCCTCGTCCGTCCCCGGCCGGGTCAGCTCGACGCCGATCATCAGCCCGCGTCCGCGGACCTCGCGCACGCCGGGCAGTTGGGCGGCGACGGCCCGCAGCCGCTCGATGAGGAGTCCGCCGACGCGCCGGGCGTTGCCCTGGAGGTCGTGTTCCAGGAGGTAGTTGAGGTTGGCGAGGCCCGCGGCCATGGTGAGCTGGGTGCCGCCGAAGGTGGAGATGCTGTTGGCGTCCAGGCAGTTCATGATCTCGGCGCGGGCGACGACCCCGCCGATGGACGTGCCGTTGCCGATGCCCTTGGCGAAGGTGACGATGTCGGGTGGTCCGCTGCGCGCGTGCGCCTGCCAGCCCCAGAAGTGGTCGCCGGTGCGGCCCCAGCCGGTCTGCACCTCGTCGGAGATCCACAGGATGCCGTGCTCCTGGAGCACCTCCCGGAAGGCGGCGTACAGGCCGTCGGGCGGGGAGGTGAAGCCGCCGACGCCCTGGACGGGTTCGGCGATCAGCGCGGCGGGCGGGCGGGTGTGACCGAGGAGGTCCCTGAGGTCCTCGACGCAGGCGTCGATGAACTCGGCGTCGCTCAGGTGGGCGA
Organism: Streptomyces sp. NPDC093064; assembly: GCF_044754605.1. Taxonomy (NCBI): domain Bacteria; kingdom Bacillati; phylum Actinomycetota; class Actinomycetes; order Kitasatosporales; family Streptomycetaceae; genus Streptomyces; species Streptomyces sp. NPDC093064. The sequence goes on along the minus strand of NZ_JBIVPK010000010.1, from coordinate 227,114 downwards.
AGGGGCCTCGGGTGCGTACGCCGCCGTGGACGTAGAGCGTCTGGAGCGGGGACAGGGAGGTCGGGGACCAGCCGCGGTTGCCCGTGATGCCCACGGCGCTGAAGGAGCGGCCGTGGTAGCTGTTGCGCATGGCCAGGATCGTGTTGCCGCGCCGGTAGGTGGTGGCGAGCAGCAGGGCGGTGTCGTTGGCCTCGGTTCCGGAGGTGGTGAAGAACACCCGGGCGTCCGGGATCCCGCTCAACTGGGCGACGCGCTCGGCGAGTTCGACCATCGGGCGGTTGAGGTAGAGCGTGGAGGAGTGGATGATCCGCCCGGCCTGCTCGCTCACCGCCTTGGTGACCTCGGGCAGCGCGTGGGCGGTCATGGTGGTGAGGATTCCGCCGAAGAAGTCGAGGTAGCGCCTGCCGTCGGCGTCCCAGACGTGGCGGCCCTCGCCGTGGGTGATCTCGATCGGGTCCTCGTAGTAGAGCGCCAGCCAGTCGGGCGCGACGGCCCGGTGACGGTCATACAGGTCGCTCACGGCTGCACCAGCCCTTCGTAGGCGTCGGGGCGGCGGTCGCGGTAGAAGGCCCACTGCTGCCGCACCTCTTCGATGACGTCGAAGTCGAGGTCGCGGACAAGGAGTTCCTCCTTGGAGTCGTCGGCGACGTCTCCGACGAACCGCCCGCGGGGGTCGACGAAGTAGCTCGTTCCGTAGAAGTCGTTGTCGCCGTACTCCTCCCGGCCGACGCGGTTGATCGCGGCGACGAAGTACTCGTTGGCGACGGCGGCGGCCGGCTGTTCCAGCTGCCACAGGTAGGCGGACAGGCCGCGGTGGGTGGCGGAGGGGTTGTAGACGAGCTGGGCGCCGTTCAGGCCGAGCTGCCGCCAGCCCTCCGGGAAGTGGCGGTCGTAGCAGATGTAGACGCCGACCCTGCCGACGGCGGTGTCGAAGACGGGCCAGCCGAGGTTGCCGGGTTTGAAGTAGTACTTCTCCCAGAAGCCCTTGACCTGCGGGATGTGGTGCTTGCGGTACTTGCCGAGGTAGCTGCCGTCGGCGTCGATCACGGCGGCGGTGTTGTAGTAGAAGCCGGACTGCTCGACCTCGAACACCGGGACGACGATCACCATGCCGGTCTCGCGGGCGAGTTCCCGCATGCGCCGCACCGTGGGCCCATCCGGCACCGGCTCGGCCCAGCGGTAGTGCTCCGGCTCCTGGACCTGGCAGAAGTACGGCGCGTTGAAGACTTCCTGGAACCCGATGATCCGGGCACCCTGACGGGCCGCCTCTCGGGCGTGCTCCTCGTGTTTGGCGACCATGGACTCGGTGTCGCCGGTCCAGGTGGCCTGGACCAGGGCCGCACGGACGACGTTGGCCATGAGCTGCTCCTTCGACGTACGTCAGAGCCTCTACGCCCGTAGAACAGGCCTAGAGGCACGAACGTAAGCCTCTTCTCGTGGCTTGCCAAGACCATTGTCGTCAACCCGCGAAGTCGATCGTGTTTCGCACTCCGGTGGGTGAGCGCGTCGGCCGGCGGGAGCGGCGTCACGACGAGGCCGGGACCGGGGCACTCGCCCTGGCCAGCAGCTCGTGGGGCGCCGCGGGACCGGCCCGGAGCCCGGGAAGCAGCAGCAGCCACAGGGCGGCCAGGCGGTCCTCGATCAGCAGGCGGTCGTCGAGGACGTCGGAGAGCGTGTGCAGGCCGAAGAAGGCAGCGACCAGGGTGGGGGCGTCCCGGCCGGGCTCCGCCCCGGGGGCCAGTCCTCCCTCGCTCCGGGCGGCGGCGAGCATGCGTTCGACGGTGGTGATCCAGTCCACGAACGGCGGGGGCATCTCCACGTCGATGGACCGCCGCTCGGCCCACAGCCGCGCGCCGGCACGTACGACGACGTCGTCACGGAACGCCCGGGCCACCGAGAAGCTCAGCCGCACCAGCCTCTCCAGGGCGGGCTCGGGCACCGACTCGTGCTGTGCGACCAGGGCCGGCCAGGCGGCGAAATGCGCGGTGACGACGGCGAGGGCGAGCTGTTCCTTGTTGGTGTAGTGGAAATAGATGGCCCCGCTGGTACGCCCGGACCGTGCGCTGATGTCGGCGATACTGGTCCCCGCGTAACCCCGTTCGAAGAACAGGTGAGCTGCTGCCTGCAATACGGCTCTGCGGGTTTCCTCCGCCCGTTCCTGCACGCGTCTCCCTCGTCCGTAGGTGCGTCGCGAGGAGGAATCTATCGGCCTTTGCCGCCCGGCCGGGAGAGCCCAACATGCGAAACTCTTAATAGGCTTATTAGCATTTTTTCATGGACTCCGGATCGCACACGCGGGATTCCCGTACCCCGTCGACCGGGTCCGGCGACCCCACCGCCCTTTCCCCTCTTTCCCGTCCTTCCCCGCTTTCCCGCCCTTCCCGCCCTTCGCGCCCTTCCCGCCCTTCGCGCCCTTCCCCGCTCGGCCGGTCCCGGACGGTCGAGCGCGAACTGGTCCACCGGACCTCCGTGGCCGCGGTGTTGCTGACCGACGTCCGCCCCCACGGTCCGCTCTCCTTCCGCGCCGCCGCCGCGTGGCCGCGCTCGCACCCCACGTTCCCGCGCGGACGCGACGACCGGCACAGCCCCTGGATGATCGTCGAGACCCTGCGCCAGCTCGGCATCTACATCCCGCTGCGCCACCTGGACGTGCCCCGCACCGCCCGCTTCCTGATCGACGACCTGTCCTACGCCCTGGACGTGGACGCGGAGCCCACGGCACCGCACGGGGCCAGCGAGGTCACCTGCCTGGTGCGGGTGGGCGGTCTGCGCACCGACCGCGGCGGGAACGCGCTGACCGGGCTGCGCATGCGGGTCGACTTCCTGGCCGGCCGACGGCCGTTCGCCCGCGCGGCGGGCGGGGCGCGGTTCCTCGACGCCGAGCGCTACGACCGGCTCAGGACCGGCGCCGGCGCGGCCGTGCCGTCCGGAGCCGGGCCGCGGCCCGAACCAGCCGTGCTGGGGCTGGCGTCGGAGTCGGACGCCGTCGTCGCCGTGGCCGGCGAGGAGCTGCTGGTGTGCCCCGCCGATCCGCGCCATCCGTTCCTGTTCGACCACGGAACGGACCACGTGCCCGGGGCGGCCCTGCTGGAGGCGGCACGGCAGGCGATCGCCCTGCGCAGCGGAGGACGGCTCGTGCGGCCCGTCGCCTGCCGGATGTCGGCCCTGCGGTTCACCGAGCACGCCCCGCCCGCCGTCATTGACTGCTCCGCCCGGGGCCGCACCGGCGAATTCCTTTTCCGGCAGGGCGGCACCACCACGGCCGAGGGCGTATTGCGATACGCGTGAGGTGTCACCCACACGTGCGTATTGCGGCAATGAATATCCGCGACCGGTCAAGTGGAGCGTAACGTTCATTATGTTTCCGGTTCCGGATGAATTCCCGGAAACCACGCAGTGCGGTGCGTGTGACTACCTCACCCCTCAACCACCCCTGTCCGCCTGCGACTTCACGCTGCCTTGAAACGCGTGACGAACAGCAGGCGCCGACGTCCACGACCGGCGGATCGCGCCGCCCTCCGGCAGGTCCGTCCCGCGCCAGAACGGCAAGAGCACATGGCCACACATCACATGTTCGACCTCGACTGGACCCCCGAAGCCGTCGTCTTCGACTGCGACGGCACGCTGGTGGACTCCGAACAGCACTGGCAGCAGGCCCGGGTCAGCGTCCTGCGGGACTTCGACCGCGAACCCGGCCCGGACTTCATGGAACGCGCGAAGGGACTGCACTACACCGAGTGCGGCGCCCTCATGGCGCGCGTCGCCGGGAGGCCGGACGCCGTCGAGGAGATGACCGAGCGGCTGCTGACGACCTTCCGCGCCCTCGTCGCGCGCGAGCCGGTGGCCGCGCGCGGAGCCAAGGGGCTGGTGACGATCCTGAGCCGGGTCGCACCGCTGGCCGTGGCCAGCAACTGCCCCGCCGACGTGGTGGAGTTCTCTCTGGAATCAGTGGGCTTACGGCACCACTTCCGGCACATCGTCGTGCCCGACGGGGAGGTCCGCCCCAAGCCGCACCCCGGCACCTACGCGGAGGCCGTGCGCCGCCTGGGGGTGGCCGACGGCAACACGCTGGCCGTGGAGGACTCGGTCAAGGGACTGAAGGCCGCGGCGGACGCCGGCCTCCGGGTGGTCGGGGTGGGCCCGCGACCGGGCCCCGAGGCCGCCGCCCTCGCCGACCTGTGGGTGGGCGCGCTGGACAACGCGGGCCTGATGGCCTGGGCGGCCAGCCGCCCCAGAACCGTCCGGCTCAGGCCCGGCACCCCCGGCGCGGCGCCGGGCCGCCCCACGGTTCCGCCCCCCCGGCGGCCCCAGCCGGTCCGACACCACGTCCGCACCCTGAGCCCCGTACCGTCCGCGGTGATCCATCCCGCGCCGACGGCCACCGCGGGCGGTGCGGACGGTCACACCCCGGCCAGTGCGCTCCGCTCCGCCAACTCCTCCATGGACAGCCCCAGCACCCGGGCCAGCGCGGCTACCGTGAAGAAGGCCGGCGTCGGGGCCCGGCCCGTCTCGATCTTGCGCAGCGTCTCGGCCGAGATGCCCGCGCTCGCCGCGACCTGAGCCATGCTGCGTTCGCCGCGTGCCGCGCGCAGCAGGCGGCCGAGCCGCTCGCCGCGCTCGCGCTCCTCGGGGGTCAGGGGTGTGCGCACCATACGGGCATCCTACCGCGATTCAAATACCGGTATAGTAATTGGCATGGTGGAACTGAAGACGGACACGTCGATCGACGCAATGTACGAGGCCGGCCAGGTCGTGGCACGGGCCCTGACCGCCGCGCGCAAGGCCGCCGGCGTGGGAGTGTCCCTGCTGGAGCTGGACGAGCTGGCCCACGACGTGCTGCGGGAGGCGGGCGCGGCCTCGCCGTTCCTCGGCTATCGGCCCTCCTTCGCCCCGACCCCCTTCCCCGCCGTGCTCTGCGCCTCGGTGAACGACGCGATCGTGCACGGGATCCCCACGAAGTACCGGCTGCGCGACGGCGACCTCCTCTCCCTGGACTTCGGCGCGAAGCTCGGCGGCTGGGCCGGCGACTCGGCGATCAGCTTCGTCGTGGGCCGGCCGCGCCCCGCGGACCTGCGGCTGATCGAGACCGCCGAGCGGGCGCTGGCCGCGGGTATCGAGGCGGCCGTGGTCGGCAACCGCATCGGCGACATCGCCCACGCCATCGGCTCGGTGTGCCGCGCGGCGGGCTACGGCATCCCGGACGGGTTCGGCGGCCACGGCATCGGCCGCCAGATGCACGAGGACCCCGGCGTCCCGAACGAGGGCCGGCCGGGCCGGGGCCTGCCCCTGCGCCACGGCATGGTCCTCGCCATCGAGCCGATGCTGATCGCCGGCGGCACGGACGGCTACCACGCGGCCCCGGACGGCTGGACCCTGTGTACCGACGACGGCTCCCGCGCGGCCCACGTCGAGCACACGGTGGCGATCACGGAATCGGGCCCGCGCATCCTCACGGAACGGTAGGGCCACCGCTCAAGGGGCGCGGGGCCGTATCGAGGTGCGGCTCCGCCGTGCGGGCGCGACCGGCCGCGACGCACCCGCAGCCGCACGACGGCCCAGTGCCCGCGAACCGCGGGCGCTCCGTATGCCGTCCGCAGGAACTCGTGCCATCGTGGCATGAACGACCCCCACACCGGTTACCCGGCGGGAGCCACTGTCAGCGAAGGAACGGACAGCGATGACCAGCGGCTTCAACGGCCCGGAGGGCGACCGCGACCGCGACCCCTTCGGTGAACTCTTCGCCCGCTTCTTCGGCGGACCGCGCCCCGGCCCCCGGCAGATAGACATCGGCCGGCTGCTGAGCCAGCCCGCCCGGGAGCTGGTGCGGGGCGCGGCGCAGTACGCCGCGGAGCACGGCAGCCGGGATCTGGACACCGAGCACCTGCTGCGGGCCGCGCTCACCACCGAGCCCACCCGCAGTCTGCTCAGCCGGTCCGGTGCGGACCCCGACTCCCTCGCGACGCAGATCGACGAGCGGGCCGGCCCCGTGCAGCATCCGCCGGGCGAGGCGCCGCCACCGACCTCCCTCTCGCTCACCCCTGCCGTCAAACGCGCCTTCCTCGACGCGCACGACATGGCACGAGCCAGCGGCGCCGGTTACATCGGTCCGGAGCACGTGCTCAGCGCGCTCGCCGCGAACCCCGACTCGGCGGCCGGGCACATCCTGAACGCGGCCCGGTACGCCTCCTCCGGCCTGCCGCCCGAAGCCCCGGACGCCGCCACGCCGCCCGGGACGGAGCGGCAGCGGTCCACCTCGACACCGACCCTGGACCGGTACGGGCGCGATCTCACCGAACTGGCCCGGCAGGGCCGCATCGACCCGGTGATCGGACGGGAGCAGGAGATCGAGCAGACCATCGAGGTGCTCTCCCGGCGGGGCAAGAACAACCCGGTGCTCATCGGTGACGCGGGCGTCGGCAAGACCGCCATCGTGGAGGGTCTGGCGCAGCGGATCGCCGACGGGGACGTGCCCGACGTCCTGACCGGCCGCCGGGTGGTGGCCCTGGACCTGACGGGCGTCGTCGCGGGCACCCGGTACCGGGGCGACTTCGAGGAGCGGCTGAACAACATCGTCACCGAGATCCGCGCCAACTCCGAGCGGCTGATCGTCTTCATCGACGAGCTGCACACCGTCGTCGGCGCCGGCGCCGGCGGCGAGGGCGGCGCGATGGACGCGGGCAACATCCTCAAGCCCGCCCTCTCCCGCGGCGAGCTGCACATCGTGGGCGCGACGACGCTGGAGGAGTTCCGGCGGATCGAGAAGGACGCGGCGCTGGCCCGCCGGTTCCAGCCGATCCTGGTGCCCGAGCCGTCCGTCGCGGACGCGCTGGAGATCCTGCGCGGGCTGCGCGACCGCTACGAGGCCCACCACCAGGTGCGGTACACCGACGAGGCACTGGTGGCCGCCGTGCAGCTGTCCGACCGCTATCTGACGGAGCGCCGTCTGCCGGACAAGGCGATCGACCTGATCGACCAGGCCGGTGCCCGGGTGAAGCTGCGGGCGCGCACCAAGGGCACCGACGTACGGGCCATGGAGCGCGAGGTCGAACAGCTCACCCTGGACAAGGACCAGGCGGTGGCGGACGAACAGTACGAGCAGGCCACGCAGTTGCGCGACCGGGTCACCGAGCTGAAGCAGCGGATCGGCCAGGCCACCGGTGGCGGCGAGGCCGACGAGGGGCAGCATCTGGAGGTCACCGCGGAGGCCATCGCCGAGGTGGTGTCGCGGCAGACCGGCATCCCCGTCAGCAGCCTCACCCAGGAGGAGAAGGAGCGCCTGCTGGGCCTGGAACTGCACCTGCACCGGCGGGTCGTCGGCCAGGAGGAGGCCGTGAGCGCGGTCTCGGAGGCGGTACTGCGCTCCCGCGCCGGGCTGGCCAGCCCGGACCGGCCGATCGGCAGCTTCCTGTTCCTCGGCCCGACCGGCGTCGGCAAGACCGAGCTGGCCCGGGCGCTGGCCGAGGTCCTGTTCTCCAGCGAGAACCGCATGGTCCGCCTGGACATGAGCGAGTACCAGGAGCGGCACACCGTCAGCCGGCTGGTGGGCGCCCCGCCCGGGTACGTCGGTCACGAGGAGGCCGGCCAGCTCACCGAGGTGGTGCGCCGGCACCCGTACTCGCTGCTGCTGCTCGACGAGGTGGAGAAGGCGCACCCGGACGTCTTCAACATCCTGCTCCAGGTGCTCGACGACGGGCGGCTCACCGACTCCCAGGGCCGCACGGTGGACTTCACCCACACCGTGATCGTGATGACCAGCAACCTCGGCTCGGAGGCGATCACCCGGCGCGGTGCCGGCATCGGGTTCGGCGCGGGCGGCGCGGAGGCGGACGAGGAGGCGCGGCGCGAGCAGATCCTCAGGCCGCTGCGCGACCACTTCCGGCCCGAGTTCCTCAACCGGATCGACGAGATCGTCGTCTTCCGCCAGCTGACCGCCGAGCAGCTGCGGCAGATCACCGACCTGCTGCTGGAGAAGACGCGCCGGCTGCTGCACGCGCAGGGCGTCACGGTCGAGTTCACCGAGGCGGCCGTCGACTGGCTCGCCCGGCGCGGTCACCAGCCCGAGTACGGCGCCCGTCCGCTGCGCCGCACCATCCAGCGCGAGGTCGAGAACCAGCTCTCCCGGCTGCTCCTGGCCGGCCGGGTCCGCGAGGGCGGCCGGGTCGTGGTGGACGCGAAGGACGACCGGCTGACGTTCGACCCCCAGAACAAGGAGCCCGCGCATTCGCCCACGGAGTGAACGGCGTGAACGGCCGGGGCCCGCTCTCCCTTCCGGGAGGCGGGCCCCGCCGTCGTCTCAGCCGGCCCGGGTCACGGCGACGGATTCACCACCATCGCCGAGCCTCCGCCTCGGCGCACCTTCTCCGCGGCGGCCAGCCACCTGCCGTCCGGCAGGCTCTGGACGCCCGTGGCGGCGCCGATCTCGGGATTGAGCTTGAACGAGTGGCCGATCGCCTCCAGCTCCTTCTTCAACGCGCTGTCGTAGAGGGCCGGTTCGAGTTCGGTCTGCGCGGCGTTGCGCTGGCTGGCGCGCGGCGTGGCGATCGCGTCGACCAGGGACTGGTGCCGGTCGAGGAACCCGGTCAGGGTCTGCAGCACGGTCGTGATGATGGTCGCCCCGCCCGGTGAACCGAGCGCCACCACCGGCCGGTTGTGCCGGTCCAGCACGATCGTCGGCGAGATCGACGAGCGCGGCCGCTTGCCCGGACCGGGCAGGTTCGGGTCGTGCACGGCCGGGTTGGCCGGGGCGAAGGAGAAGTCCGTCAGCTCGTTGTTGAGCAGGAAGCCCCGGCCGGGCACGGTGATGCCGCTGCCGCCGGTCTGCTCGATGGTGAGGGTGTAGGCGACGACGTTGCCCCACCGGTCGGCGACCGTCAGGTGCGTGGTGTTCTCGCCCTCGTACGTCGTCGGCGCGGCCGTGCCGCCGCGGGAGCAGGCCGCGGGGTGGCGCGGGTCGCCGGGTGCGAGCGGGCTGGTGAGGACCGCGTCGTCCTTGATCAGGCAGGCGCGGGAGTCGGCGTACTTCTGCGACAGCAGTTGCTTCGTGGGCACGTTCTCGAAGGCGGGGTCGCCGACCCAGCGCCCGCGGTCGGCGAAGGCGATACGGCTCGCCTCGATGAAGTGGTGCAGGTACTGGAACTCGCTCGCCGTCGAAAGCTCCGTGCGCTGCAGGATGTTGAGCGCCTCGCCGACGGTCGTGCCACCGGAGGAGGAGGGCGCGATGGAGAACACGCGCAAGCCCCGGTACGAGGTCTGCGTGGGCACCTGGAGCTTGGCGCGGTAGGCCGCGAGGTCCTTGGCGGACAGCTTGCCCGGGCGGGCGTTCCAGCCGGACTTCGGGTCGACGGGCGGGTGGTTGACGGTCTTGAGGATGTCCTTGCCGAGGTCGCCCCGGTAGATCGCGCCGACGCCCTTGGCGGCCAGCTCCTGATAGGTGCGCGCGAGGTCGGGGTTCTTCAGGGTCGAGCCGACCTCCGGCGGCTTTCCGCCGGGCAGGAACAGCTTGGCAGTGTCGGGGAAGTAGCGGAAGCGGGCCTCGTTGGCGGCGGTCTGCGAGCGGAAGGTCTCGTCGACGGTGAAGCCGTCGCGGGCCAGCGTCTCGGCCGGCTTCAGGACCGTGCCCAGTCCTTTGGTGCCCCAGTGGTCCAGCGCCGTCTGCCAGGTGGCGGGCGTGCCCGGGGTGCCGACGCTCAGACCGCTGCTGACGACGTCGTTGAAGGCGAGCGGCTTGCCGTTCTCCATGAAGAGGTTCGAGTCGGCGGTCAGCGGGGCGGTCTCGCGGCCGTCGATGGTGTGCACCGTGCGGGAGCGGGCGTCGTAGTAGACGAAGTAGCCACCTCCGCCGATGCCGGCGGAGTAGGGCTCGGTGACGCCGAGGGCGGCGGCGGTGGCGACGGCCGCATCGACGGCGTTGCCGCCCTGCTTCAGCACCTCGATACCGGCGGCGGAGGCGTCCGCGTCGACGCTGGCCACGGCGCCGCCGTAGCCGGCCGCCACAGGGACCTTCTCGACCGGTCTCGGCTTGGCCTCCGGCTGGGCGGTGGGCGGGGCCGCGGCCCCCACCGACACCACGACGGCCGAGACCGCCAGGACCGCCAGTTTCTGTGCGACAGGACGACGCATCCGCACCTCCACGCTGATTGTGGTTCGGTTGCCTGATCGTTCGCGCAGCTTAATTCATTGCCATGCTCCCGTCAGGCCGACAGGGCCAGTCGGGTGTCGAACAGGGGTGCGCAGGACCGGCTACCATGCGCGGCCATGAACGACGACGTGCGCAACATCGTCCTGGGAGTGGCCGCGACAGGGGTCAGCGCCGCGTTCGGCTGGCTGGCCCGCACCTATCTGTGGCGGCGCAGGCTGCGCCGCAAGCAGGCGTTCTTCGGGCTGCCCGACAACGCCGAGTCGCTGCTGGTGGTCAACCGCGACCCGGCGACGGCGGAACTCGCGGTGCACCGGTTCGACGTGTTCGCCCTGCTCGAACTCGCCGCGCTGATCAAGACCTGCGGCGCGAACGTCCAGATGGTCACCCAGGACACGATCCATCAGGGATTCGGCGAGCGCACGGAGTTCTGCGTGGGGGGTCCGGGGTCGAACCGGCGGATGGTGGCGCACATGTCGGCCATGCTGCCGGGCGTGCGGGTGAACACCGACCGCGAGCCGGGCCCGGACCAGTGCGCCTTCCGGATCGGCACCGAGCACTACCGCATGGACTCGGGCGTCACTGAGTACGTGCTGCTGGCCCGCCTCACCGCGGGCGAGCGCGGCGGCAGCCGGCCGGTGTTCCTGTTCTGCGGTCAGCGCGCGATCGACAATCAGGCCGCGACCCGCTATCTGGCCCGCAACCACGAGCGGCTGTACCGCAAGTACGGCAACGGCTCCTTCGTGCTGCTGCTGAAGGTGATCAACTCCCAGGCCTACGGCCCGGACGTGGTCGAACTCGTCGCGGACGTGACCCGCGCGGCCCGGACCCCCCTGCCGGAACCGGAAGCCGAACCCTCAACAAGCGTTACCAGCACGTAACTTACGGCGGCGCCTACGGCGAGCCGTCCGGTGTGGATCCGCGTCGAGCACAACCCGTCCGGCGCGCAGCTGACCTTCCCCTCGCCGGCGGACGACCCGTCATATCGGTCCGTCCCGCCGCGCGAGCAGTGATCTCCGGCTGCCGCCGGCCGGGTATGGCTCTCTGTGACCTGCTGCCCCCTACGGTCGAGGGGCCGCCCTGGGGGTGCCTCACCCGGCAGCAGCGTCCCCGTCCCGATGGCGGTGGGCCAAGGCGCCATCACCACAGGGACGAGCGAAACATCGTAGTCGAGGTCGGGCGCGCCGGGTCCGGCGGTGCGGAGGAACGCCCTTCGGGGGCCGTGCGGCCCCGCTCCTCCCGGCGCTCACACCTCAGCGATCTCCGCGTACAGCTGGGAGAGTTCGGGCACCCCGGCGCTCGCCCAGTCGTGGCCGGCGGTCACCACGTCGATCTCGCGTCCCGAGGCCAGCCTGACGACCGGACGGCCGCCCGGCCCGATCTCCCAGCCGGCGCCGGGCACGGTCCGTACGACGACCGTGCCCAGGTACAGCCCGGCGTCGTTGCCGAGCCAGGTCAGGGTGTCCTCGTCGTCGCGCCAGCGCGGCAGCAACTGGTCCAGCGCCTCCAGGGAGGCGGCGGAGTCGTCGAGCCGGAGTCCCGCCCCGGACACCTGGGAACGCAACAACTCGCACTCGGAGAGGAGTTGGGCGAGGCCCTCCCGGCCCTCGGATCCCTCGGGGAACACCACGGCGCCGAAGGACGAGTCCTGCCTTTTGCGCCACCAGCCCAGGAAAGGGATGTCCATGGCCCCAGGGTGACATCCGCACCGCCGGTCGCACCACAGGCGCGCGGGCCCGGCCGGGCCCTAGACGTCGAGGTCCACCACGACCGGGGCGTGGTCGGAGGCGCCCTTGCCCTTGCGCTCCTCGCGGTCGACGTAGGAGTCGGTGACCGCCTTCGCGAAGGGCTCGTTGGCGTACACCAGGTCGATGCGCATGCCGCGGTTCTTGGGGAAGCCGAGCTGGCGGTAGTCCCAGTACGTGAAGGGGTGGTCGTACTTCAGGGGCCGGGGGACCACGTCCGAGAGGCCCACCTCGCGCAGGGCGGTCAGGGCGGCGCGCTCGGCCGGGGTGACGTGGGTGGAGCCCTCGAAGGCGGCGCGGTCGAAGACGTCGTCGTCCGTCGGCGCGACGTTGTAGTCGCCGAGGACGGCGAAGGGGCGGCTGCCGCCCGCGTCGCCGGCGACGGCCGCCCTGAGGGCCTCGAACCACTGGATCTTGTAGGCGTAGTGGGGGTGGCCCACCTCGCGTCCGTTGGGCACGTACACCGACCAGACGCGGACCGGGCCGCAGGTCGCCGAGATGGCGCGGGGCTCTTCCACGCCCTCGTAGCCGGGGTCGCCGGGCAGGCCGCGGACCACGTCCTCGAGTCCCACGCGGGAGAGCACCGCCACGCCGTTCCACCGGCCGGTGGCGTGGACCGCCGCCTCGTAGCCCAGTTCGCGCAGCGGGTCGAAGGGGAACTGGTCCTCGGCGACCTTGGCCTCCTGGAGGCACAGCACGTCCGTGCCGCTGCTCTCCAGCCAGGCCAGCAGCCTGGGCAGACGGGCGGTGATCGAGTTCACGTTCCAGGTCGCGATGCGCATGCCTCACAACCTACCGGGCACCGCTGACAACGCCCTCCGCCCGGCTCCGGGGTCCGGCTCAGACCTCGGCCGACGCCCCCGGTGTCAGCCGCAGGTGCTCCGCGCCGCCCAGGGCGCCGATCTGCCGGTCGTAGATCGGGCGGGCCAGGTCGGTCAGGAGGGCGTCGTGGATGTCGTAGGCGCGCTGCGGCCCGACCTCGCGGACGTAGTCGATCACTTCGGAGATCTTGTTCCAGGGCGCCATCACCGGCAGCATCAGCGTCTCGACCGGGACGTCCGGCACCGTGAGCGCGTCGCCCGGGTGGAAGACGCGGCCGCCGTCGACGAGGTAGCCGACGTTGGTGATGCGCGGGATGTCCGGATGGATCACCGCGTGCAGCTCGCCGTGCACCTGCACGTCGAAGCCCGCGGCGGTGAAGGTGTCGCCGTGGCCGACGGTGTGGACGCGGCCCGGGAAGGCGGCGGCGATCTGCTCCGCGACGGACTTCAGGGTCCAGATCTCGGCGCCGGGGCGGGACTCCAGGGCTGCGCGCAGACGCCCCTCGTCGAAATGGTCGGCGTGCTCGTGGGTGACCAGGATCGCGTCCGCGCCGGACGTGGCGTCCTGCTCGCTGAACCCGCCGGGGTCGATGACGAGCGTCCGCCCGTCCTTCTCAAGGCGAACGCAGGCGTGCGACTTCTTCGTGAGCCTCATGCTCCCCAGCCTGGACCACCCGCGCGCCGGGCGCGCGGGTGGTCCCCGCTGGCGGCGCCCGGCGCCCGGCCGGGGCTCACTCCGTGGGCGTCGTCTCCTCGCGTATGACCTGCTGGGCGATCCCGAAGGCGGCGCCCGCCGCGGGAATCCCGCAGTACACCGCGCTCTGCAGCAGCACCTCCTTGATCTCGTCCGGGGTCAGCCCGTTGCGCAGAGCGGCCCGGGTGTGGGCGGCGAGGTCCTGGAGGTGGCCGCCCGCGACCAGGGCGGTGAGGGCGACGCTGCTGCGGGTGCGCCGGTCGAGGCCCGGCCGGTCCCAGATCTCGCCCCAGGCGTAGCGGGTCAGGAACTCCTGGAAGTCGCCGGAGAAGTCCTCCGCCTCGGCGAGCGTCCCGTCCACGTGCGCGTCGCCCAGCACCTCGCGGCGGATCTTCAGACCGATGTCGTACCGGTCCGGCCCGCCCGCCGCCTGCGCCGGTACGGGCGCCGGGGCGATCTCGGCGATGGGCGAGACCTGCGGGGGCGCGGCGAGCACCGGCCTGACCGGGGGCCCGACGATCGCCATGTGTCCTGTGGTCGAGTCGAAACCGGGGTGCCAGGCGGTGGAGAAGTGCCGCACCAGCAGGTCGGTCACGGCGACGGGCTGCTCCACCGGCACCAGGTGGGAGGCGCCGGGCACGACGGCCAGGCGGGCGTCGCGGATGCCGGCGACCAGGGTGCGCGCCTCGGCAGGGCCGGTGACCTGGTCGTCGGAGCCGACCAGGACCAGCGTCGGCACGCCGATGTGGCCGAGCTCGGCGCGGACGTCGAAGACGGCCAGCGCCTCGCAGGCGGCGATGTAGCAGCCGGGGTCGGTGGTGCGCACCATCTGCACGGCCCAGTCGGTGATCGCGGGCTGCGCGGCGACGAAACCGCTGGTGAACCAGCGTTCCGGGGAGGTGCGGGCGATCGGGTCGAGCCCGTTCGTCCGGACGATCACCCCGCGCTGCCGGAACTCGTCGGGGGTGCCGAACCGCGGCGAGGTGGCGATCAGGGCGAGGGAGGCGAGTCGCTCCGGGTGGCGCAGCGCCAGTTCGACGCCGATCGCGCCGCCGAGGGCGCACCCGGCGTAGCCGAAGCGCTGCACGCCCAGTCCGTCCAGGGTGGCCAGCAGCCTGGTGACCAGGTCGGAGACCGAATCGGCGGGGTGCGCGGGCGCTCCGCCGTGTCCCGGCAGGTCGAACCGGAAGACACGCCACTGCTTCGTCAGCTCCGGGACCTGCCGGTCCCACATGTGCCAGGTCGTACCCAGTGAGGGACCCAGGATCAGGACTGGGGCGTCTTCCCGCCCGTCGAAGCGGTATTGCAGGGTGTTCGTCGGTGTGTCACTCACGCCCTGCACGCTCTCACATCACACAAATTCTCAATTGCTTGGGTCGGAGCCCCTCGCAAGCCGTCCCAGGTTGTGGTGACTTCGCGAAGATCCTCTCCTTGTCGGCTTTAACGGGAAGTGACGGTCCTCTCCTCAGATGGGTGTAACGCCTGTTACTTTCGCAAGGTGAGCGATGATTCGGCGAGGAACTGGGTGCTGCTGATCCTGCGGCTGCCCGCGCAGCCGTCGCGCCACCGGGTGGCGGTGTGGCGGGAGCTGCGCAGGGTCGGCGCGCTGTCGCTCGGCCAGGGCGTATGGGCGGTGCCGGACGTGCCGGTCTTCGCCGACGGCGTGCGGCGGGCCCTGGAACTGGCCGAGCGGGCCGGGGGCGAGAGTGTGGTGCTGAGCGCCGCCGGCCGGGAGCCGCGGGACGCGGCCAGGTTCGAGGCGATGTTCACCGCCGCCCGCGAGGAGGACTGGGGGGAGTTCACCGCCGACTGCGGCAAGTACACCGCGGAGCTGGACAAGGAGATCGGCAAGGGCAAGTTCACCCTGGCCGAGCTGGAAGAGGAGGAGCAGTCGCTGGAGCGGCTGCGCCGCTGGCACCGCGACCTGCGGGCCCGGGACGTGTTCGGCGCCCCGGGCGGTGCGGAGGCCGACCGGCGGCTCGCCGAGTGCGTACGGCGCTTCGAGGACTACAGCGAGCGGGTCTTCGCCCATCTGCACGCTTTCTCCGCCGGTACCGGGGAGGGGGCGCGGTGAACGGGCCGACGGCCGCCGGCACCGCCGCGATACCGGCCCCGGACCGGCGGCGGATGTGGCCGCTGTACGCGGCCGGGTTCACCACCGCCTTCGGCGCGCACGGCATCGCCGCCAACCTCGCCTCCGGCGACAAAGGGCTGGTCCGGTCGGTGCTCTACCTGGGGGTGCTGCTGGCCCTGTACGACGGTGCGGAGGTCGTCCTCAAGCCGGTGTTCGGCACCCTCGCCGACCGCGTCGGCGCCCGCCCCGTACTGGTGGGCGGGCTGATCGCGTTCGCCGGGGCCTCCGCCCTGTTCGTCGCCGTACGGGACCCGGGCCTGCTGTGGGCCGCCCGGCTGGGGCAGGGGGCCGCCGCCTCCGCGTTCTCCCCGGCCGCCTCCGCCCTGGTCGCCCGCCTGAATCCGCGGGCCGGACACGGCCGCGCGTTCGGCTCCTACGGCTTCTTCAAGAGCATCGGCTACACCGCCGGCCCCCTGCTCGGCGGCGCGCTGGTCTGGGCGGGCGGGCTGACGCTGTTGTTCGCCGTCCTCATGCTGCTGGCCGCCGCCGTCGCGGTGTGGGCCGCGCTCGCGGTGCCCTCCGTGCCGCCCCTGCCCAGAAGCCGCCAGACGCTTCTGGGCCTGGCCCGCCGGCTGGCCGACGGCGCCTTCCTGCGGCCGGTCGCCGCACTGGCCGCCGCGACCGCCGCCCTGTCCGTCGGCGTCGGGTTCCTGCCCCTGTCCGGCGCGGCCGACGGCCTGCCGCCGGTGGCCACCGGAGCGGCCGTCTCCGTCCTGGCCGCATGCGCGGCCCTCGTCCAGCCGTGGGCCGGGCGCGCGCTGGACGACGGACGGCTGACGGCCCGCGCGGGACTGGCCGCAGGGCTCGTCGTGACCGCGTGCGGACTGGCCGCCGCCCTGCTGCCCGGCGTGACCGGACTGCTGACGGCCGCCGTCCTGATCGGCGCAGGCACCGGTCTGATCACCCCGCTCGGTTTCGCCGCCCTCGCCGCCGCGACCCCCGAGGAGCGGATGGGCCAGACGATGGGCGCGGCCGAACTCGGCCGCGAACTCGGCGACGCCTCCGGCCCGCTCCTGGTCGCCTCCGTGGCCTCCGCCGCCACCCTCACCTGGGGATACACCGCTCTGGCCGTCCTGACCGCGCTTCTGCCGCTTGCCCTGGCCGCCCGCCGCACGCCCCGCTGACACGGTTCTTCCGGGCTGCCGTGCCCCAGCGCGGGGTGTAAGCAGGAAGCATGCGTCCAGGGCGGCGGCTCTCGCACCGCTATCACTCGTGGCAGGCCAGCGACGCTCTGCTCGCGGTGCCGCTCGGTTTGATCGCCGCCATCATCGTCGCCGACATCCTGACCCCGCCCCACGTGCCGCTGGGGCCCCTGCTGATCGTGGCTCCCGCGATCACCGCGTCCTTCGCCAGTCCCTTCCTCACCGCCCTGGTCGGCGTCATCGCCGTGGCGGCCCTGCTCGGCGTCGGCGCGGGGTTCCACCTGCTGACCACGGAGAGCGTCGGCGCGCAGATCATCTCCCTGGTCGTGGTCTCGGTGGTCGTGACGGCGTTCCGTTTTCTGCGCGAGCGGCACACCCACGAGCTGGAGCAGGTACGCAGGGTGTCGGAGGCCGCGCAGCGGGTGGTGCTCAGGCCGTTGCCCCGGCGCATCGGGCCGCTGCGGGTGGCGTCGGTGTATCTGGCGGCTCAGGAGGAGGCGCTGATCGGCGGCGACCTGTACGCGGCCGCCCGCACCCCGGCCGGCACACGACTGATCATCGGCGATGTGATGGGCAAGGGCCTGACCGCGATGGGCGACGCCTCGCTGCTGCTGGGCGCGTTCCGGGAAGCCGCGCACCGGGAGGCGGCCCTGCCCGAGCTGATGGCCTACCTGGAGCGCAGCGTGTGCTGGAACCTGGCCGAGCCCACGGAGCCGGGGCAGGAGGGAGAGTGCTTCATCACGGCCGCGATCATCGACATCCCCGACGCGCTGCCGCAGGCGCAGATGGTGACCTGCGGACACCCGCCGCCATTGCTGCTGCGCGGCCGGCAGGCCGTCACGCTGCGCGCCAGCGCTCCCGCTCCACCGCTGGGCCTGGGCGAGCTGAGTACACCGGAGTACCGGGTGGACACCTTCCGGCTGGAGCCCGGGGACCTGTTGCTGCTGTACACCGACGGTGTGGTCGAGGCACGCGACCCCGGGGGCGTCTTCTACCCGCTCGCCGCACGGGCCGTCTCCTGGACGCAGGACAGCCCCGTGGCTCTGGTCCATCACCTGCGGGCCGACCTGCTGGACCACGTCGGCGGGCGCCTGACCGACGACGCCGCGGTGGTCGCGTTGCAGCGCACTGCCGGTCCTTAGCCCGCGGATCCTGGTCTTTAGCCCACGGATCAGGGGGTGCGCGGCCGACGGTTCAGGCGGGGCGCCGCTGACGATTCAGGCGGGGGCGCCCCGACGAGTCACCCACGGTCCGGCAGGGGGCGTATACGGGTCCGGCAGGGGGTGTCAGAGGGCGCCCGGTGTGCCCAGGCCGGTCAGGGCGCCGACCGGGTCGAGGTCGGGGGTGCCGCGGGGCCACCAGTCGTCGCGGTCCGGCTCCGATTCGTACGCGTACCACAGGCCGTCCCGGCCCAGGCGGAGCTGGAGGTGGCCGCGGGGGTGGGTGAGCCGGTTGCGCCGGGGGCGGAAGGCGGGCAGGTCGGCGGCGAGGAGCAGCGGGCGCGCCCGGTCGAAGCGGCCGGCCGGCGGGTCCCAGGGCTCCTCCAGGACGGCGAGTCCTTCGAGGCCGCCCTGGCGCCAGGCCGCCACCGCCCGCGCCAGTTCGGCCGTGCCGCGGCCGGTGACGGAGGCGAGCGAGGCGTACAGGGAACGGGTGGCCGCGGTCAGTCCGGAGCCGGGGCGGGCGGCGGCGAGGCGTACCGCGTCCTGCCACAGCGTGAGCCCGCCGACCGGGTCGCGGCCGGTGGTGAGCAGGGCGTGGGCACGGGCGGCGGCGTCGGTGGCCAGCTGGTCCAGGGCGAACGGGTCGGGGCCGCCCGGTGCCGCCGGGTACACCGGGGGCTGTTCCGGGTGCGGGGGTGCGGGCAACGGCGCGGGCAGCGGCGGGCGCCGCCGCTCGGCCAGCGCCTCGCCCGCACGTACCCCCGGGAACGGCTCCGGTTCCCGCTCCTGCGCGGCGCGGGCCGCGCGGGTGGCGTTCAGCCGGGACAGGGCGTCGAGCAGTTCCCGCTCGCCCCGGCCGCGGAGCAGCAGCAGGACGAAGGGGTCCGCGTCCAGCAGGCGTGCGGTCTGGTAGCAGAGGGCGGCGGCGTGCTTGCAGGGGTGGCCGCGGTCGGGGCAGCTGCAGTGCGGCTCCAGGTCGCCGGGGCCGGGGAGCAGCGGGACGCCGCAGTCGGCGAGCGAGTGGGGCATCTCCTTGTCGAGGAGCGCGGCGATGTGCCCGGGGCGCTCCGCGACGGTGTCCAGGAACCGGTCCCAGTCGGCGTCGTCCAGCGTCCGCAGCCGCACCTGGACCCGGTACGGGCGCGGCCGGCTCCCCTGCACGTACGCCAGGACCAGCCCCGGGGTGACGGTGACGGCGTCCACGTGCCCCGTCTGCGCGTACCCGCGCCCGCGGGCCAGCCGCGCCGCGTCCAGCGCGCCCTCCTCCAGCGCGTCGACCCACGCGTCGCCCCACCAGGTCTCGGCGAACCGCTCCCCTTCCACCGCCCGCGCCGGGAACGCCGGAAAGGTACGCCGAAGTTCGCCGTCCCGGCGAGGGGAGGCCATGGTGCGGGGGACCCGGGGCGGCTCGGGCGGCTCGACACCGGCCCGCGCCGGCGAGAACGCGGCACTTCCGGAGCCCGCCCCGGCCGAGGACGGGGACGTTCGACGGCCGTACGCCCGCCTGCCGTCCGAGGCGGCTTCCGGGGTGCCCGTCGAGGTGCTCTCCCCCGCCGCCGAGGGGGCATCCGGGGTACCCGCTGAGGCGCCGTCCCGCGTTGCGACTGAGGGGGCGCCCGGGGTGCCTGCCGACGGACCCTCCCCCATCACCGCTGAGGGGCCGAACTGGGTGCCCGCTGAGGCGCCTTGTCGCGTCGTGCCTGAGGAGGCGTGCGGGGCGCCTGCCGAGGCGCCGTCCCACGTCGCGGCTGAGGAGGCGTCCGGAGCGCCCGCCGAGGCGCCCTTTCCCGTCGCCGCCGAGGGGCCGCCCGCCGGGGTGCCTGCTGAGGCGCCGTGCCGCGTCGTGGCTGAGGGGACACCCGGGGTGCCTGCCGGGGCGCCGTCCCGCGTCGCCGCCGAGGGAGCACCCGGCGTGCCTGCCAGCGCGCCCTCCCCCGCCACCGTCCAGGCGCCGTCCGGGGCGTCTGCCGAGGCCCACTCCTCCATCCCCACCAAGGGGGCTTCGGAGGGGGCGACGGGGGTGACCTCCTGCGACGTGCGGCTCGGAGAGCCGTCGGACGGGGCGACCGAGGTGACGCTGGTCGTCAGGACGTTCTCCGAGGCGTCTTCCTGGGGCCTTATAAGGGCGCCCTGCAACGCGGCAGCCCAGGCGGCAGTCTGGATGGCCGCAGTAGAGAGGTCCTCCCCCGAGGACACGGGTGTGGGCGGGATCGTCCGGGGCTCGGGGCTTTCCTGGTCGGTCGGGCCGTTGCCGTTGGTGTTCGCGTCGTGGCCGGTCACTGCCGGGGGCGTCCGGAAGGGGCCGGTGCCTGCGCCGTCGTGTTCAGCGTCCGTTCCGGCCGGGGGGTCGGTGGGCGTCGGCCGCGTCGCTCGGCGAGCGGCTCTGGTCCCGGCCTGCGTCGCCTCCGCACGGGCCGCACGCCGGGCCAGGGCGCCGCGCAGCGCCTCGCGCGCGGCCTCCGAGGGACGGGCGCCCGCAGACCCCTGCGATGCGGCACTGTCCGACGGGTCGCCGGAGCGCCTCGCCGGGCGAGGGACCGGCTCGTCCGCTGCGGCCTCCGAGGGGCGGGCCCCCGCAGGCCCCCGTGGTGCGGCGCCGTCCGTCGGGGCGCCGGAGGGTGTCGTCGGTCGGGGGGCCGGCTCGTCTGCCGCGGCCTCCGAGAGGCGGGCCCCAGCGGGCCACCGTGGTGCGGCGCCGTCCGTCGAGGCGCCGGAGGGTGTCGCCGGCTCGTCCGCTGCGGCCTCCGAGGGGCTTGCCCCCGCGGGCCGCCGTGGTGCGGCGCCGTCCGCCGGGGGCGTCTCCGGTCGGGGGGCCGGCTCGTCCGGGTCGTCCGCGGTGTCGTCGCCGCGTCGGGCGTTCACCGCGCGTCGCAAGGCGTCCCGTGCGGCGTCACCGGGACGGCTCCCTGCACCGGCCGGGTCGCCCGGAACGGGCTTGCGGTGGTCCGCGGGTCCTTCGGGGGTCCGGGTCTGCTGTTCCCGCGCGGCGCGCAGGGCCCGGCGTGCCGCGTCGGCGGGGCGCTCGTCCATCAGGCCTCCCTCCGCAGCGAGACCAGGTCGGACAGCTCGCGGTCGGTCAGCTCCGTGAGCGCCGACTCGCCCGCGCCGAGGATCGCGTCGGCCAGGGCGCGCTTGGCGGCGAGCATCTCGGCGATACGGTCCTCCACGGTGCCCTCGGTGATCAGGCGGTGCACCTGGACCGGCTGGGTCTGGCCGATGCGGTAGGCGCGGTCGGTGGCCTGCTCCTCGACCGCCGGGTTCCACCAGCGGTCGAAGTGGACGACGTGGCCCGCGCGCGTGAGGTTCAGGCCTGTGCCCGCCGCCTTCAGGGACAGGACGAGGACCGGGGTCGCGCCGCTCTGGAAGCGGTCCACCATGCGCTCGCGCTCCGGGACCGGCGTACCGCCGTGCAGCAGGTCCACCGGGACCGCGCGGGTGGTGAGGTGGGAGGTGATCAGGCGGGCCATGCCGACGTACTGGGTGAAGACCAGCGCCGAGCCGTCCTCGGCGAGCAGGGTGTCCAGCAACTCGTCCAGAAGCGCCAGCTTCCCGGAGCGCGCCGCCGGCCTGTCTCCGCCGCGGGCGTGCTCCTCCTTCAGGTAGAGCGCCGGGTGGTCGCAGATCTGCTTCAGCGAGGTCAGCAGTTTCAGGACCAGCCCGCGCCGGGCCATGCCCTCGGCGGTCTCGATGGCGAGCATCGACTCGCGCACCACGGCCTCGTACAGCGCGGCCTGTTCGCGGGTGAGCGGGACGGGGTGGTCCGTCTCGGTCTTGGGCGGCAGCTCGGGGACGATACCGGGGTCGGACTTCCTGCGGCGCAGCAGGAAGGGGCGCACCAGGCGGCCCAGGCGCTGCACGGCCTCCTCGTCCTCGCCGGTCTCCACCGCACGGGCGTGCCGGGCGCGGAAGGACTTCAGCGGGCCGAGGAGCCCGGGGGTGGTCCAGTCGAGCAGGGCCCACAGTTCGGAGAGGTTGTTCTCCACGGGGGTGCCGGTGAGGGCCACGCGCGCGGGGGACGGGATCGTCCGCAGCGCCTTCGCGGTCGCCGAGTACGGGTTCTTGACGTGCTGGGCCTCGTCGGCGACGACCATGCCCCAGGGCTGCTCGGCCAGCAGGGCTGCCATGGACCGCATCGTGCCGTACGTGGTGAGCACGAAGCCGCCGTCGAGGCCGTCCAGGGTGCGGTCCTGGCCGTGGAAGCGGCGGACGGGGACGCCGGGGGCGAACCGGGTGATCTCCCGCTGCCAGTTGCCCAGCAGGGAGGCCGGGCAGACCACCAGGGTGGGCTCGTCGCGCGCCCGCTTCAGGTGCAGGGCGATGACGGTGACCGTCTTGCCGAGGCCCATGTCGTCGGCGAGGCAGCCGCCGAGGCCGAGGGAGGTCATGAGGTCGAGCCAGCCCAGACCGCGCAGTTGGTAGTCGCGCAGGGTGGCGTCGAGGCCCGGCGGCGGTTCGGCGGGCCGAACGCCTGCCGTGAGCCGGTCCCGCAGGGTCGCCAGCGCGCCGACGGGCACCGCCTCGACCGTCTCGCCGTCGACCTCCGCGGTGCCGGTGAGGGCGACGGAGAGCGCGTCGACCGGGTCGAGCAGGCCGAGGTCGCGCTTGCGGGCCTTGCGGACGAGGGCCGGGTCGACGAGCACCCAGCGGTCCCGCAGCCGCACCACCGGGCGGTGGGCCTCGGCGAGCGCGTCCATCTCGGCGTCGCTGAGCGGATCGCCGCCGAGCGCCAACTGCCAGCGGAACCGCAGCAGTTCCTCGCCCTCGAAGAAGCCGGTGCCGTCCTTGGCGGAGCCCGGCGCGGGGCGCACCACTGCGGTCGCCGTGAGGTCCTGGGCCAGGTCGCGCGGCCAGTGCACGGCGACGCCTGCCGAGGCGAGCCGGGTCGCGGCCACGCCGAGCAGCTCGCTCACCTCGCCCTCGGAGAGGGCGAGGACGTCGGGCACCTCCTGCTCGGAGAGCCGGTCCAGCGGGGGCCAGACGCGGGCCGCGCGCCGGACGGCCAGGGCGGCGTCCACGCGTGCGCGTGGGCCGAAGGCCGTGTCCGCCTCGCCCGCCCACAGGGCCGCCGCGTCGGCGACGAGGGTGGGGTCGGCGAGGCTGTGCACCTGGACGATCGCCGCGCCCGCACTGCGGGCCGCCCCGTCGCCGTTGGCGCCGTCACCGTCGAACAGGTCGTGCGCGGACAGGTCCAGGCGGAGTGAGACGCGCACGCCCGCGTCCATGCCGGCGGCGACCTCGGCCGCCCAGTCGTGGGCGTGCGGCAGGTGCTGCGGCCCGCGGGCGGCGAAGGGCTTCCCGGAGGTGTGGGGTGCGGCCGGTGTGCGGGGCAGAGTGTCGGCGACCGCGTCGAGGAAGGTGCGCAGCAGCGCCTCCGGTTCGGGCAGGCGGAGCGGGCCCGAACCGGGCAGCGGGACCGCGTGGCCCTCGTAGGGCAGGGCGGCGGCGATCGCGCGCAGGTGGGCGATGTCGTCCGGGTCGAGGGGGCCCGCGCGCCAGGCGTCGTGCCCGGTGGCGGTCAGGCCGGGCAGCAGCCGTCCACGGGCGACGAGCCGCAGCGCGTGCAGGGCGGCGGCGCCCCAGCAGGCCGTGGCGGGATGGGCCGCCGGATCGTGCCGTGCCCGTACGAGGTGCGGCAGCGCGTCCTCGATCGGCAGCGACAGCGCGGACGCGCTCCTGCGCCGGGCCCCCGCCCCGTGCCGCCGCACGACGGTGAGCTCCGTGGGCACCGGCCCACCGCCGTCCGGGTGCGGCCCGGACGTGCTCGCCGCTCCCTGTCCGGCGCGCTCCGAGCGAGCGTCGGCCGTTCGACCGTTGCCGTCGGTGGGGCCGCTCCCCGTCCATACGTCGCCGTTCGGGTCCCAGAAGGCGATGCGGCTGTCGCGTGGAAGGGGGGCGGGGAGGAAGACGGCGGCGAGGCGGGGGGACACGGACACCGTGTGCGTCGCGCTGTCCGTCGCTCCGACCACCATGTCGCTCATACGTTCTGTCACCTCCCGCTCGCCGTCCGGCCCAGTCGTCTTCGACTGTACGGGCGGGGTCTGACAATCGGCTCCGGCGGCCTGGACCGGGCCACGGCCGGCATCAGGGGACGGTGCGGGAGACGACGTAGACCATCGGCAGGACCGGGTTGGACAGGTTCACGACCACGTCCTGCGTGGGGGCGGGGTTCTTCTGGCCGTGGGTGAGGCCCGACCAGGGGCCGGGGCTGGTGAAGGTCCAGCCGGTGGTCTTCTTGTCCCGGGCGCCGACGGTGACGGCGCCCTCCTTCAGGTCGCTCCGGTTGACTCCCATGGCCTCCAGGAAGGAGGTGAGACCCGGTTCGGTGGTCCGGAACTGGACGTAGAGACGGCTGGTCTTCCAGTTGTTCGTCTCGTAGTAGGAGACCATGTCGGCCGGGTGCGGGATCGGCACCTGGTAGAGGCGGCGCTGGACCTTGGACGGGTAGCCGGGCGCGAGGCCCTTCACCGCGTACCGGGCCTCCTTGTCCTTGCCGCTGTCGCGGCTCTGGTTGGCGGAGATCACCAGGTAGCCGGCGGGAACGCCGATGAGCAGCCCGATGATCAGCAGGGTGAAAGTCCTGCGGCGGTTGCGGTGCCGGCGGTCCTCGACACGCGGCGGCCGCCCGTCCGGGGGCGCCGCCTGGCGTGGCAACGACATCGTCATAGCGCCTCCCGGGCCGCGCGCCGCGCCTGCGCGTACCGCTCGTAGCGCTCGTACCGCTCGACCCGGCGTCGCTTGGCGCGCCGGAAGCGGCGGGCGACCAGCCGGGCGAGGTCGGCGGCGCCGACCATGCCGGCCTCGGGGCCGAGCTGGGCGCGGGTGATACGGGCCTCGGGGCGGTAGCCGCGGCCGGTGAGGTGCCGTTTGAACGCGTCCCGCGCGGGGCCGATCAGCAGGTCGTCGGCCGCGGAGACCCCGCCGCCGATGACGAAGCAGGACGGGTCGAGGGCGGCGGCCAGGTTGGCGATGCCGACGCCGAGCCACTGGCCGATGTCCTCGAGCAGTTCGATGCACATGGCGTCGCCCTCGCGGGCCAGCTCGGTGATCATCGGCCCGGTGATGTCGGCGATGTTCCCTTTGACGTGCTCGATGATCCCGTAGGCGACCGGGGAGTCGGCCGCGGCCAGCTCACGCGCCTCCCGCACCAGGGCGTTGCCCGAGCTGTACTGCTCCCAGCAGCCGCGGTTGCCGCACGGGCAGCGGTGGCCGCCCGGCACGACCTGCATGTGCCCGAACTCGCCTGCGACACCGAATTTTCCCCGCTTGACCTGGCCGTTCTCCAGGATCGCGCCGCCGATACCGGTGCCCAGCGTGATCATGACGAGGTGGTCCTCGTCGCGGCCCGCGCCGAAGCGCCACTCGGCCCAGGCGGCGGCGTTGGCGTCGTTGTCGACCAGGACCGGCACGGACAGGCGTTCGGAGAGCCGGTCGCGCAGGGGTTCGTTGCGCCAGGACAGGTGGGGGGCGAACAGCACGCGGTTGCGGTCGGCGTCGACCCAGCCGGCCGCGCCGATGCCGACCGCGTGCACGTCGTGCCGATCGGACAGGTCCAGGACCAGTTCGACGATGGTGTCCTCGACGACCCGCGGGCTCTTGGACTTGTCCGGGGTCTCCGTGCGGAGCCGCTCCAGGATGTTGCCGTCGGCGTCGACGACGCCCGCCATCACCTTGGTGCCGCCGATGTCGATGCCCACCGTGGGGACGCGGGGTGCGGTCAGGTGGGAGCGCCGCTCCCGGGTACCGACCGTGCGCAGTACGGGAGCGCGGCGGGAGCCGATGGGGGCGGTGAGGTCGCGGTAGGTGCTCATCGGGCCCGATTCTGCCGCACGATGGGTAAGGGTCCCGTACGGGGCACCGAGAAGCCGGTGCCCGGTTTGTACGGGATACGGACGCGTGGGGGTCGTCGCGTCCGCGCTGCGGAGCGGCATGATGCCACAACCCCGCGGGCCCTCAGGTCCCTTGCAGCTCATGGCGTAGATCGTCCAGGTCGCTGCCGCCCGCCATCTGCCGGGTCAGCTCGTCCAGGGTGATCTCGTCCCGAGTGTGGTGGCCGACCATGGTGCCCCGCCTCAGCAGGACGAATCGGTCACCTACAAGGTACGCGTGATGCGGGTTGTGGGTGATCAGCACAACACCCAGACCCTGGTCGCGGGCCGCCGCCACATACCTCAGCACCACGCCCGACTGCTTCACACCGAGCGCCGCGGTCGGCTCGTCCAGGACGAGCACCTTCGCGCCGAGGTACACCGCGCGCGCGATGGCGACGCACTGGCGCTCGCCGCCCGACAGGGTGCCGATGGGCTGGTCGACGTCGCGCAGGTCGATTCCCATCCGCAGCAGTTCGGCCCGCGTCGTCCTGCGCATCAGGTCGACGTCCAGGCGCTTGAAGGGGCCGGTCCCCTTGCGGGGCTCGGAGCCGAGGAAGAAGTTCCGCCAGACCGGCATGAGGCCCACGACGGCCAGGTCCTGGTACACCGTGGCGATGCCCCGGTCCAGGGCGTCGCGCGGTGAGGTGAGCCGGGTCTCCTCGCCCTCGACGCGCAGGACACCGCCGTCGTGCTGGTGCAGTCCCGCGATGATCTTGATCAGGGTCGACTTGCCGGCGCCGTTGTCGCCCAGGACGCAGGTGATCTCCCCGGCGTGGACCTCCAGGCCGACGTCCTCCAGGGCGCGGACACCGCCGTAGTGCTTGCTGACGCCGGACAGCTCCACGAGTGCCGTGCGTGCTTCGGTCTGCGTCACTTGGTGGCCTCCGCCCGCCTGCGGACCCAGGTGTTGAGCAGGGTCGCGAGGAGCAGCATCGCTCCGAGGAAGAACTTGAACCAGTCGGGGTTCCACTCGGCGAAGACGATGCCCTTGCTGGTCATGCCGAACAGAAGGGCTCCGACCGCCGAGCCGATGGCGCTGCCGTAGCCGCCGGTGATCAGGCAGCCGCCGATGACGGCGGCGATGATGTAGATCAGCTCGTTGCCGACGCCCTCGCCGGACTGCACCGCGTCGAAGGAGAAGAGCAGGTGCTGCCCGCAGATCCAGGCGCCGAGGCCCACGCCCATGTAGAGGCCGGTCTTGGTTCCGGTGACCGGTACGCCGACCGCGCGGGCCGCGTCCTTGTTGCCGCCGACCGCGAAGATCCAGTTGCCGGTGCGGGTGCGCAGCAGGACCCAGGAGGCGAGGGCGACCAGGCCGAGCCACCACAGGATGGTGACCTTGATGTCGACGCCGCCGATGGTGAGCGTCGAGGCGAACACCGCGTGGGCGCTGGAGAAGCCCTCCATGTCGCCGATCGTCTTGGTGGAGACGGTGCCGTCGATCAGCTTGGTGAAGCCGAGGTTCATCCCGGTCAGCATCAGGAAGGTGCCCAGGGTGACGATGAAGCTGGGCAGCCCGGTGCGGGTCAGCATGAAGCCGTTGAAGGCACCGATCGCCAGAGTGACCAGCAGGGATACGCCGACCCCGACCCAGACGTTCGCGGTCATCTGGTAGCTGAACATCGAGGAGACCAGCGCGGAGGACGTCACCATCACGCCCGCCGACAGGTCGAACTCGCCGCCGATCATCAGCAGCGCGACCGGAACCGCCATGATGCCGATGGTCGAGGACGCGTACAGGACGGTGCTGAGGCTGGCGGCGCGCAGGAAGCCGTCCGCGGCGCAGGCGAAGAAGACGAAGACGGCGATCGCGCCGACGACCGAGCCGAGCTCGGGACGGGTGAGCAGCCTGCGCAGCGCCGAGGTCTGCGGAAACGTTTCAGCAGCGGAGCTCTCGGGGACGGCCGGCCGGTCCGTGGTCGTCCCGCTCATCGGGTGCCCCGCTGCGTGTACTCCTCCAGCGTGGCCGCCTGATCCTTGGTGACGATCTGCGGGCCGGTGAGTACCGGCCGGCCGCCGCCGAGGACGTCGCCGTTGTACTTGTAGAGCCAGAGCAGGTCGACGGCCTGGTAGCCCTGGAGGTACGGCTGCTGGTCGACGGCGAAGCCGAGCGTGCCGTCCTTGAGCTCGGCGGCGACCTTGGCGTTCAGGTCGAAGGTGTCGACCTCGGCCCTGCTGCCGGCGTCGGCCTTCGCCTTGACGGCGGTGTCCGCGTACGGGGCGCCGAGCGTGACGACCGCGTCGACGGACCTGTCCGCCTGGAGCCTGGCACCGATCGCGGCTTGCGTGTCCGGCATGTTGGTGCCGTTGACGTAGAGGTTCTCGACCGTGCCGGAGAAGGTCTTCGCCACCCCGGCGCAGCGCTGCTCGTGCCCGACGTTGCCCTGCTCGTGCAGGACGCAGAGCACCTTCTTCCTTCCGCGCTCGGTCAGCTCCTGCCCGACGGCCTCACCGGCGACTGTCTCGTCCTGGCCGACGTGCGTGAGGGCGCCGTACGCCTTGGACTGCGCCGATCCGGAGTTGACCGTGATCACCGGGATGCCGGCCCGCTCGGCGCGAGCAACGGCGGCCTTGAGCGCGTCGGGTTTGGCAAGGGTGACGATGATGCCGTCGACCTTCTTGTCCACCGCCGCGTCCACGAGCTGGGCCTGCTGCTGGGCCTCGGCGTCGTGCGAGTACAGGAAGTTGATGTTGTCCTTGACCGCGGCCTGCTTGGCGCCGCTCTGCACGATGTCCCAGAACGTGTCACCGTCCCCGGAGTGCGTGATCATCGCGAAGGTCCAGCGGGGGGTGTTGACCGCGGCCCTGCCCTGGGCCGCCGCGGCCTTGCGGGCATCCTCCGCCCGCTTGCCGCCGGTGCTGCTGCACCCCGCCAGCGACAGGGACAGTGCCCCTGCCAGCGTGATGACTACCCAGGTTGGAAACCGTGCCACGAGGCCGTGCCCTTCTTGCTGTGCCCGAACGTACGCAAGGGGCCGATGACGATCCCACCAGCCCCGAACGTTCCATTATCGGACACCGGAACCACTGATTCCGCGGGCGGGGAGTGGGTGACCGGTCACATTGTCCGGACATGAAGAGGGTGCCTGGAGCACACCAGGCGACCGCAGACGCGGTCAGGGACGTACGAGGAGCTGGAACTCGAAGGAGTACCGGGAGGGCCGGTAGGTGTGCGTGCCGTACTCCACCGCGCGGCCGGTGTCGTCGAAGGTGGTGCGCTGCATGGTCAGCAGGGGGGCGCCCTCGGGCTCGGTGAGCCGCTCGGCCTCGGTGGAGGAGGCGGCACGGGCGCCGATGGACTGACGGGCGCTGTGCAGGGTGATCCCGGCGGCGCGCATCAGCCGGTACAGGCCGGTGGCCTCCAGCTGACCGGTGTCCAGGTCGAGCAGTCCGGGCGGCAGGTAGTTGGTCAGATACGCCATCGGCTCGCCATGGGCCAGGCGCAGCCGTTCGATGCGGTGGACCTCCTCGCCCTCGGCCACCCCGAGGGCGGCGGCCACCTCGGCGGAGGCCGGGACCACCGTGTTGACCAGGACCTTCGTCGCCGGACGCTGACCGGCCGCCTCCAGGTCGTCGTAGAGGCTGCTCAGCTCCAGCGGGCGCTTGACCCGGCTGTGCACGACCTGCGTGCCGACACCGCGGCGGCGCACCAGGAGGCCCTTGTCGACCAGCGACTGGATGGCCTGGCGGACGGTGGGCCGGGACAGGCCGAGCCGCGCGGCGAGCTCGATCTCGTTGCCCAGCAGGCTGCCGGGGGTGAGGCTGCCGTGTTCGATCGCGGCCTCGAGCTGCTGGGACAACTGGAAGTACAGCGGTACCGGGGAACTCCGGTCCACATGGAGTTCGAGTGAGACGGTGGGGTCCACTTCTGGTTTCGGCACGGCCCGAGCGTAGCTCCGCGGCCGGTTGACGGGAAGTCGTGAAGTTCGGTTGTCCGGACATGCGGATTGACAGGGTCCGGGGTCCGCCCTCACTTTGTTCCCATGCGCATCGGGGTCATCGGTACGGGCCGCATAGGCACCATCCACGCGAACACACTCAGCCGCCACCGCGAGGTCGGCTCATTGATCCTCACGGACGCCGATCCGGCGCGGGCACAGGCCCTCGCCTTCCGGCTGGGTGAGACAGCGGCACCGGGGGTGGACGAGATCTTCACCTGGGGCGTGGACGCGGTCGTGATCACCACGGCGACCTCGGCCCACGCCGAACTGATCGGCCGGGCGGCGCGGTCGGGGCTCCCGGTGTTCTGCGAGAAACCGATCGCCCTGGACCTGCCGGGCACGTTACAGGCGCTCGCCGAGGTCGAAGCCGCCGGCACGGTGCTCCAGATGGGCTTCCAGCGCCGCTTCGACACGGGCTACGCCGGCGCGCGCGAGGCGGTGCGCTCCGGGCGCCTCGGCCGTCTGCACACGGTCCGCGCGCTCACCTCCGACCAGGCACCGCCGTCGCCCCGGTGGCTTCCGCTCTCCGGCGGGCTTTTCAAGGACACCCTGATCCACGACTTCGACGTGCTGCGCTGGGTGACGGGCCGCGAGGTCCTCAGCGTGTACGCGGCCGGATCCGACGCCGGCCCCGCGATGTTCCGCGAGGCGGGCGACGTCGACACCGGCGCGGCGCTGCTCACCCTCGACGACGGCACGCTCGCCACCGCCACCGCGACCCGCCTCAACGGCGCGGGCTACGACGTCCGCATGGAACTGGCCGGGGAGCGGGACCAGATCGTGGTCGGCCTCGACGACCGCACGCCGATCGCGTCCACCGAGCCGACCGGCCCACCGGCCGCGGACAAGCCCTGGCCCGACTTCCTGGAACGCTTCGGCCCCGCCTACGAAGCCGAACTGGCCGCGTTCGTGCAGGTGCTGCACGGTGAGCGCCCCAACCCGTGCGACGGCCGCGAGGCCCTCCAGGCCCTGCGCATCGCCGAGGCCTGCGAGGTCTCCCGCCGCGAACACCGCCCAGTGAGCCTGGCGGAGATCCCGGGCGGCGACCGGGCGGTCTACCGGTGACGGACCCGCAACCACGGTGAGCCGCGTCCGGACACCTGGCCTCCCGGACGCCTGGCCGTCGGCCGACCCCTGCGGCGCATCTTCCGGTAGCGGTCCACGGTCTCGGCCTCGGCCTCGGTACCCGTGAGGGGAGCCCGGCGCGCCCGTCCGCCCATCGCCCACCCCTTCTCCACCCGGTGTCCACATACTTGACCTGGCTATGACAGAATCCGCCGACACCTCACGGGCGACAGGAGTGTGATGGACGGTCGCATACCCGGAGGGCCGCAGGTCTCGGCGGCCCGTGTGTGGCTGTTCACCGCGGCCATGTCCGCCGTCGCCTGGCTGCCTCTGCTCGCCCCCACTCTCCTGGTCGCGGCCGTGGGGGTGGCCTGGGGGGTCTGGCAGATGGCCGTGCTTCCGGTGCTGTGGTTGCTTCCGGCCCTGCGCGAGGTCATCACCCCCGACGTCCTGCCTGGCCGGGCGGTACGGCCGGACGACCAGCCGGAACTGGCGGCGCTGGTACGTGACTTGGCCGAGCGGACCGGCTTCGACGGTCCGCTGCTGGTGCGGATCCTCCCGGAGCCGGCGGTGCTCACGTGCCGCGTGAGGGCGGCGGGCGGACACGGCTATGCGCTGCTGCTCGGACTGCCGCTGGTCCGGGCGCTCTCTGCCGAGCAGCTTGCCGCGGTGATCGCGCACGAGCTGGCCCACCGGCGGCACTTCGACGACCGTCGCACACGTGCTCTGCTGGCGGCACGCGGTGCGCTCGCCGAACGGCTGGACGGGCGCCTGCGACCGCTGGCCCCGTTGGCCGCTCCCCTGCTGCGCGCGACTCAACCCTGGTCCTGGCAGGCGGAGTTGGCGGCCGACGCCGAGACCGCACGGATCGTCGGCGGTACGGCGGTGCGCGAGGCCGTGGAGCGGGTCGCCGTGATCGAGGCGGCTTTCGACGGGATCACGCAGGACTGGGTGGAGGACCTGCTCGAGGACGGCACGTATCCGGTGGACCTCTACGAGGCGTTCGACCTCGCCCTCCAGGATCCGACGGTGCTGCACCGGGCCGTCCGCGAGGACGCCGAGGACCGGGCCCTGGACGTCTACGCGATGGCCGCCCAGCCGCCGTCGGCCGTGCGGACGGCCGCGCTGCCGCACACCGGCGCCTATGCGGCGTACGGCTCGGCTCCGCTCGGGCTGCGGGACGCCGAGGCGGTCGCCGAGTGGTGCGTCCAGCGTCTGGCCTGCGCGGACGGACCCGGTGCGACCCTCCAAGAGGGCGGCGGTGTCCGGGGCAGCGCCCTCCGGCCGGAGGATCTGAAGCCGGTGCGCCTCCTCGAACTCGACCCCGACAGGTTCCGCCTCCCCGCCGACGGCGGCCCCGGCGCGGCGGCGCTGGCGGCCGCGACCGAGCAGCCCTCCCCCACCGGGGCGCTGCACGTCGCACTGGACGCCGTCGCCGACGCCGACTGGTACCGCCTGGCCCGCCGGATCGACCCTCAACTGCGGTGGCTGCCGGCCGCCGCGCGCAGGGCGGTCGGCGGTCAGGTGCTGGCCGCTGCCATGGGAGCGGCCCTGGCGCCGTTGCTGCTGGAGGCCGGCTGGTCCTACGCCGGCCGCTGGATGAACACCGTGCTCAGGGCGCCGGACGGCACGGTCGTCGACCTGTACGAGGTGCTCGTCACGGCCGTGGACGGCGGTGACCCGGCGCCCGTCCGCGCCCTGCTGGAGAAGACCGGGACCGAGAAGGCGGAGAGAGCATGAGACGCCCCGGCCCCGCCCTGCGCGTCGCCCTGCTGGGTGTGACGGCCACCCTGACCGGCTTCGCGCTGCTCGCCGGCTGGCTGGGTTTCCACGCATACGCCTACGACCAGGCCCGCGAGCGCGCCACGGCCCGCACCAACGGCGTGATCGTCGAGGACGGCCTCGGGGAGGGCGAGGACATCCGGGTGCGCTGGAAGGACCGCTCGGGCCGTGAACACGTGCAGCGCTTCGGCGTCTACGACACCGGCCGCTACGCCAAGGGCCGTCACTTCCCCGTCGTCTACGACCCGGACGAGACGGACCCGCGGGGATTCCCCGGCGATCCGGAGGAGACGTCCGACGAGGACGACCTGCTCGTCCCCATCCTGCTGGCCGGGGTCACGGCGGCCGCGCTGTGCTCGGTGTGGGCCTGGCGTGGCGTGCGGTTCCGGCGGGCGGCGCGGCGGCCGGGCCGTCCGATGACGGCGACGGTGCACTGCGGTGTCCGGCCCGTCTCCTCGCAGGCGCTGTCGGAGACCCTGTGGCTCGCGCTCACCGAGGCAGGCGTGAGTGACCGGCCGGTCGCCTGGCAGCGGATCATGTGGCATACCGCCCTCGACGAGTTGCGCGGCCCGGTCGAGGTGAGCGCCCATCACCGGGCGGGCTCGCGCGGCGCCGTGGTGGCCCAACTGCCGGACGGCACCCGCCTGGTGCCCCTGGGTCGCCTACGGCACCGTGCACCGCGCCGCGTGTTCCTCGACGAGTACACGGCGGTCCGTGCGACCCTGGAGGACTCCTTCACCCCGGTCGACGCCGCGGCGCGCTCCGCGAGGCCCTGGTGGTGGCCTGGCGCCCAGGCGGCCGCCGTCGGACTCGTCGTCGGCGCCCTGGCGGGGGCGCTCTTCATCGGCGGAACCGCGGTGGCGGCCGTGGGCATGGCGCTGTGCGGGGCCGCCCTGCCCGTCGCACTGTGGGCGCAGAGCGCTCCGCGGCCCTGACCCGCGCCGTACCGAAGCGGCACCCGCGGCCCCGCCCCGTCCGAGGTCGGGCCGGGCAGCGGCTCGCCCCGCGGCCGCTGTGCGTGGAGGGTCCGCGGGGCGAGGGACGTGCGGTGGACTCGTCGTTCAGCAGCCGAAGTTGACGAGCTTGAACGTGACGTAGTGGTCCGCGGTGTAGTAGTCCTCCCGGGTCTTCTGGCCGGTGACTATGCGCCGGGCGCCGCGGTCGGGGGAGCCCGGGGTGACGACCGTGTACTCGTGGTAGTACCCGGTCGACTGCTTGGGCAGGACTCCCTCGCGGTTCTGGAAGACGGCGCCGTCCTGGGAGTACGGGAAGGGACCGCCCTTGTCGATCAGGCGGAGCGTGTCGTACGCCTGGGAGGGCAGGGCGCTGTAGCAGATGCTGCCGACCGCGGTCGCGGCGGCGTCGGCCGGGGCGGCGGCGACGGTGCCACCGACCAGGAGGGCGGACAGGAGGGCGCCCGCGGCGCCGATGCGGGTGGTGCGTGGGGGGAATCTCATGCGCTCATCATGACGCGCGTAGACACTGGCATGTCAATGACAAGTCCGGGGAATTTACCGTCAAGTTCGATGAATTCGCGGGGAGTTAATCCAGGTGGGAGTCGTACCGGGGGCGGCCCGGACGGCGGGGTCGGTCGCGTCCGGCCAGTAGGCGGCGAAGGTGTCGTAGGTGCGGCGGCCGAGGAGGGAGGCGCCGGCGCGGTCGAAGACCTCGGCCATGAGCCGGCCGAAGCCCTCGTCGCCGTACGGAACGCTCCAGCCGCCCTGCGTGAACCCGCCGAAACTCATCGGCACCCGGTGGGCGGGGCGTGCCGGTCCGTGCGGCCGGCCGCCCCGCGGGTACGGACGGGTCAGCCGCCCAGTTCCTGGTGGCGGGCCGCCAGGGCGGTCGCGCCCTGCTCGGTCAGCGCGCCGAACAGGCGGAGCCGGGAGATGCCTCCGTCCGGGAAGATGTCCACGCGCGCGTGCGTGCCGACGGCCGCCGCGGGCAGCACGAAGCGGTGGTTGGTGTCGGGCTGGAGACGGGTGCGCGGCAGGATCTCCGTCCACTCGCCGTCCTCCCCGTCCTTGACGGAGACCGACGCCCAGCCGGCGCTGTTGCCCTTGAGGTAGGCGGTGTCGATCTCCAGGGCGCGGATCTCGGTGTGCCCGGCGAGGCGGTAGCTGATCCAGTCGTTGCCCTGGTCGCGGCGGCGGCGGGTCTCCCAGCCGTCGTCCATCTTGCGGGAACGGCCCGGCTGGATGGTGTTGGTGGCCGGCGAGTAGAAGAGGTTGGAGGCGTCCACGACGCTGCCGCCGTTCTCCAGCGCCACCACGTCGAAGGTGCCGAGCGCGGCCAGCCACGCCGGGTCGGGCACGACCTCGCCGTACACCCGCAGGCGCGCGATGCCGCCGTCGGGGTGCTGCTTGAGACGCAGGTGCGTGAAGCGCTGCTCGGCGTTCACCTCGAAGCCGTTGTCCGCGTGGCCGCCGACCGCGGTGCGCGGGACGAGGGTCGTCCACTTGACGTCGTCGGCGAGGAGTTCCTCGGGCGTGCGGGCGCCGTCGACCGAGGTGCCCTCGACGGAGACGGCCTGCGGGTAGTTGCCGCGGAAGTGGGCGGTGTCCACGACGATGCCGCGGACGACGCCGGGCGCGCCGAGTCGGATCAGCGCCCAGTCGTGGTCGTCCTCGGTGGGCCAGGGGTGCTCGGCCGAGACGCCGCGCCGGCGGCGGGTCTCCCAGCCGTCCATGACCTTGCCCTTGTGCCCGAAGTCCTCGGGGTCGAACTCGGCCCGCTCGGGCACCAGCAGGTTCTCGCGCTGGGCGAAGAACTCGTCGTTGGCGGCGACGACACCCGCGCCGAGCCGGCGGTCGGCCAGGTTGGCGTGCCTGGTGAAGGGGAAGTCGGCCGTACGGAAGTCGGCGTAGGGGTCGCCGCCGCCGTAGGGGTTCGCGTCGCCGGTGAAGCTCAGGGTCGCCGTCACGGTGATCAGTTCGTCCTTTCCAGAAGTCGGCCGGTGGGTTCGGTGAAGTGGTCGTCGAGCGCGGGGTCGTAGATGCGCTCGCCGCGCAGCCAGGTGGATTTCACGACACCGCGCAGGGTCTTGCCCGCGTACGCGGTGATGCGGTTGCGGTGCTGGAGCGCGGCGGGGTCGACGGTGAAGGTCTCGTCGGTGGCCAGGACCGCGAAGTCGGCGTCCCGGCCGGGCGCGATGGCGCCCTTGCGGTCGAGACCGGCGAGGTTCGCGGTGCGTTCGGACATCCACCGGACCACGTCCTCGATGCCGTGGCCGCGCCGGGCCGCCTCCGTCCAGATGGCCGAAAGGCTCAGCTGGAGCGAGGATATGCCGCCCCAGGCGGTGGCGAAGTCGGACGTCTTGAGGTCCACGGTGGACGGCGAGTGGTCGGTGACGACGCAGTCGATGGTGCCGTCGGCGAGCGCGGCCCAGAGCAGGTCCTGGTTGGCGGCCTCGCGGATCGGCGGGCAGCACTTGAACTCGCTGGCCCCGTCGGGCACTTCCTCGGCGGTGAGGGTGAGGTAGTGCGGGCAGGTCTCGACACTGAGGCGGACGCCCTCACGCTTGGCGGCGGCGATCAGCGGCAGCGCGCCGGAGGAGGACAGGTGCAGGATGTGGACCCGCGCGCCGAGCCGGCGGGCCAGGGCGATGAGCCCGTCGATGGCGCTGTCCTCGGACACCTGGGGGCGGGTCTGCAGGAAGTCGGTGTACTTGGGGCCGCTCAACTGGGGGGCGAGCCCGAGTTCGTGCGGGTCCTCCGCGTGCACGATGAGCAGCCCGCCGAAGCCCGCGATCTCCGCCATGGAGGCGGTCAGCTGGTCGTGGTTCAGCTCCGGGAACTCGTCGACCCCGGACGGGGACAGGAAGCACTTGAAGCCGAAGACGCCCGCGTCGTGCAGGGGCCGCAGGTCCTTGACGTTGTCCGGGAGCGCGCCGCCCCAGAACCCGACGTCGATGTGGGCCTTGCTGCGGGCCACCTCCTGCTTGACGCGCAGGTTGTCGACGGTGGTCGTCGGCGGCAGCGAGTTGAGGGGCATGTCGACGAGGGTGGTGATGCCTCCGGCGGCCGCCGCCCGGGTGGCCGTCCAGAAGCCCTCCCAGTCGCTGCGCCCGGGGTCGTTCACATGGACGTGGGTGTCGACGAGGCCGGGCAGCAGAGCGTCGTCGTCGACGTCCTCCAGCCACGCTCCCGCCGGAACCTCGGCGTCGTGCGGCAGTACGGCCACGATCCGGCCGTCGGCGACGGTGACGGACGCGGGGCGCACGCCCTCGGGGGTGACGACGCGTGTGGAGCGCAGTACGAGCTGTACGTCGGGCAACGGACGCCCCTCCTCTGGTGCTGTTCCTCTATTCACTGTCGCTCACCCGCGAAATTCCGGAGAGCGGAAATGAGTTTCCTACAGGCGGAGTCTTCATGGCCGAACCTCATGAGTCAAGACCTTCTTGGCGAAGCGGACCTCGTCGCGGCGGCCGGCGCGGGCCTCGCGCGACCTGCGTCAACGCGCGCTCGGGGGCCAGTTGACCATCCGCTTGGGCCGCGGCGGCGCGTATGTGCGCACCTTGGAGGTGGACAGGCCGAGCCGGACGAGGGACTCGGCGATCGCCACGGCGGCGGTCACGCCGTCGACGACGGGGACCCCGGTCCGTTCGGCGACGCGCTCGGTGAGCCCGGACATGCCCCCGCAGCCGAGGCAGATCACCTCCGCCCGGTCCTCCTCCACCGCACGGGCGGCCTGTTCGGCGATCGCGGCGACGGCTGCCTTCTCGTCCCGCTCCAGATCGAGCACGGCGAGCCCGCTGGCGCGCACGGAGGCGCACCGGGCGCTGAGCCCGGCGACGTGGAGGCGCTCCTCGATCAGCGGGACCGTGCGGTCCAGGCTGGTGACGACGGAGTAGGAGCGGCCGAGGAACTGGGCGGTGCTCGCGGCGGCCTCGGTGATGTCGACGACGGGTACGTCGAGCAGTTCCTGAAGGCCCTCGCGGCCGTGCTCACCGTATCCGGCCTGGATCACGGCGTCGAAGGGTTCGGGGTAGGCGCGGACGGCCTCCATCACGGCGATGGCGGCGAGGTAGCTCTCGTAGTTGCCCTCCACGGACTCCGCTCCGAAGGACGGGGTCAGCGGGACGATCTCGGTGCCGGGGGACGCCGCACCCGCCGCCTGCTCACCGATCGAGTCGGTGATGGACTGCGTGGTGTTGACGTTCACGACGAGGATGCGCATGGTTCGCTTTCTGGGTGGTTCTGCTGGACGGCTCGTTCGCGCCTGATCCGCGGCTTATTCGGCGGCGACCGCGATGGCCTCGCCGTCCACGTCCCGGATCAGGACGTTGCGGTCGGCGATGACCGAGTAGAAGACGGCCCCGAGGATGGCGCCGACGAACCAGGAGAAGCCGGCCACGGCGTGGAAGACGGGCACCAGGGCGAGGACGACGGCGATGGCCGCGGAGGGCACGAACGCCCAGACGGCCCGCGGGTTGTAGCCGCGGCGGTAGTGGTACTCGCCCTGCACGTCCTCGGTGTAGAGGTCGGGCACGTTGACCCGGGCCCTGCGCAGCAGCCAGTAGTCGGCCATGATCACGCCGAACAGCGGTCCGAGCAGGGCGCCGAGCCCGCCGAGGAAGTACTCGACCGCGATCGGGCTGTTGTAGAGGTTCCACGGCGTGATCACCAGGCCGACGATCGCGCTCACCAGGCCGGCACGGCGGAAGTTAAGCCGCTGCGGGAAGAGGTTGACCAGCGCGTAGATCGGTGCCACGAAGTTGGCCAGCAGGTTCACCGCGACGGTCAGGGCGATGAGGGCGAGCGAGGCCGCGGCCAGCAGGATCATGTTCGGGATGGTGCGGACGATGTCCGTGGGGCTGGTGATGATCTGCCCGTCGAGCTTGAACTGCGCTCCGCAGAGGACCGCCACGACGACGGCGAAGAAGAGCATGTTCACCGGGATGCCGATCACGTTGCCCCGGACGATCGAGGCGCGGCTCCTGGCCGACCGGGTGAAGTCGCAGAAGTTCAGCACGAAGGTGCCGTAGATCACCACCCACAGCGCGGCGGCCTGCAGGACGTGCAGCCACATCGCGCCGCCCGAGAGCGGGTGGCCGTCGGACAGGGAGATCGATCCGCCCGCCCGGAAGAACATCCACGCGGCCAGGGCGGACATGGTGATCAGGGTGATGGGCGCGGCGAAGGCCATGTAGCGCCGGATCATCTGCATGCCGTAGCTCACGATGAGGACCTGGAGCAGCCACAGGGCCATGAAGGTGATCCAGCCGAGCAGGTTCTGCCCGAGCACGGAGTGCTTCTCGAGGCTGCCCAGGCCGGGGAACATGGCCACCAGCAGCGCGCTCAGCACGGAGGCGGCGAGGTAGGTCTGGATGCCGAACCAGGCTATGGCGACGGCGCCGCGGACGCCGGCCGGTATCTTCGCGCCCTTGATGCCGAAGGCGATGCGGCTCATGACGGGAAACGGCACGCCCGTCTTGTGTCCCATGAACCCGGACAGGGTGAGCAGCAGGAACAGCAGGACGGAGGCGAGCGCGAAGGCGGCCAGGATGCCCCACACGTTCAGGCCGAGCGCGAACAGACCGATCGCGAAGGCGTAGTTTCCGAGGCTGTGCACATCGTTGGCCCAGAGCGTGAAGACGTTGTAGGCGCCCCAGCGGCGCCCTTCTTTCTTCGTGGGGGCGAGATCGTACGTGTACAGGCCGGAACTGGCTGTATTGCCTGTGTTGCCGGTATCCACGGACGATCGGTCATCCACAGCAGGAGGCATAGCGGGGCTCCCGGGAGGGAAAGTGGGGGAACGTTCGGTGTTTTCCACAGAACGGAAGTAAACTTCCGGTGGCCAGAACGTAGTTTTCACCGAGAGCACCGTCAAGAGCCCGACCGTAATGCAGACAAGGATATGGACAAACCCTTGCTGATCGGCAGGAACGTCTCGTGACGGACCTCAGTAGGCATCCGACCAGGCCGGTAGCATGCGGCCACACCCGCAGAAAGGAATGCGACGTGCCGCCGTCAGACGAGCGCAAGTCCTCCGCCTCCGCCGGCCCCGCCGCCACCGGTGGGGTCCAGTCCCTCGAGCGTGCCTTCGACCTGCTCGAGCGGATGGCGGACGCCGGGGGCGAGGTGGGTCTGAGCGAGCTCTCCGCCGCGAGCGGTCTGCCGCTGCCCACCATCCACCGGCTGATGCGGACCCTGGTCGCCTGCGGCTATGTGCGGCAGCAGCCGAACCGGCGGTACTCGCTCGGTCCCCGCCTCATCCGCCTAGGCGAGTCCGCCTCGCGGCTGCTCGGCACATGGGCGCGGCCGTACCTGGCCCGGCTGGTGGAGGAGACGGGCGAGACCGCGAACATGGCACTGCTGGACGGGGACGAGATCGTCTACGTGGCGCAGGTGCCGTCCAAGCACTCCATGCGGATGTTCACCGAGGTGGGCCGCAGGGTGCTGCCGCACTCCACGGGCGTCGGCAAGGCCCTGTTGGCGCACACGTCCGACAACGAGGTGCGCGCGCTGCTGGCCCGCACCGGCATGCCGGCCGCCACGGACAAGACCATAACCACCCCGGACGGCTTCCTGGCGGCCCTGAAGGACGTTCGCCGGCTCGGCTACGCGGTCGACGACAACGAGCAGGAGATCGGTGTCCGCTGCCTCGCGGTCACCGTCCCCGACAGCCCCACCGCCGCGGCGATCTCGATCTCCGGCCCGGCGGGCCGGGTCACGGACACGGCGACGGAACGGATCGTCCCGGTGCTCCAGCAGGTGGCGCGAGAACTGTCCAAGGCCCTCGCCAGCTCGGGCCCGGCGGCCTGATCCCCCGCCCGCCGACTGCCGGCCGGCGGATCCCACCCGCCGGCGGTCGCGGCCGCCTGCGGGCCGGGACGCA
This sequence comes from Streptomyces sp. NPDC093064, assembly GCF_044754605.1. NCBI lineage: Bacteria > Bacillati > Actinomycetota > Actinomycetes > Kitasatosporales > Streptomycetaceae > Streptomyces > Streptomyces sp. NPDC093064. Next base: position 186,785 of record NZ_JBIVPK010000010.1, on the reverse strand, counting down.
CACACGGGCCGGGACGCGCACACGGTGACGGGCCGCCGGCCGGGGGCGGCCCGAGGGGGCCGGGCCCCGGCCGACCGACTCCTGCCCAGGCCGGCCGACTCCCGCCCCGGCCGGGATCGACTCACGGCCCACCTCAGCCAACCGGCTCCGCCCCCACCTGCCCAGGTCTCGCTCCACCCCGGCCAACCGGCTCCACCCCAACCAACCCGGTTCGCACCCCACCCGGGCCAACCGGCTCCACCAGCCCAGGTCCCGCCCCACCGGCCGGCCGCCGGGCCAAGGACCTTCCTCGTTCGCCCGGCCGATGTCCCTCATCACCGAGGCGGCCGGTGGCCGGAGGGGCCAGCCGGCTCCGCCCCCACCAACCCGGTTCGCGCCCCACTCCGGCCAACCGGCTCCATCTCCACCAGCCCAGGTCCCGCCCCGCCGGCCGGCCGTCGGGCTCAGGACCTTCCTGGTTCGCCCGGCCGGTGTCCCGCATCACCTAGGCGGTCGGTGGTCGGAGGGGTCAGCCGTCCGTCTCTCATCTCCCGTACCGCGTCCGCCGCGCCCAGGTGGGTGCGGTCGTGGGTGACGAGGACGGTCGCCGTGCCGCGGGCGCGGCTGAGGCCGGTCAGCAGGTCGAGGACGGCGGCGCCGCGTTCGTGGTCGAGGGCGCTGGTGGGCTCGTCGACCAGGAGGACGGAGGGGTCGTTCATCAGCGCACGGGCGATGTTGACGCGCTGGCGCTGACCGCCGGAGAGCTGGTGCGGGCGCCGGTGTGCCTGGTCGGCGAGGCCCACGGCGGCCAGGAGTTCGCGGACCCGGCCCGCCGCCGCCCGGCGGCCGTCCAGGCGGGCCATCACCTCGAGCTGCTCCGCCGCCGTCAGCGACGGCACCAGGTTGGGCTGCTGGAAGACGATCCCGATGGCGCGGCGGCGTAGGACCGCCCGCTCCGCGGCGCTCAGCTCCCCGGTCGGCGTACCGTCCACGCACACGCGTCCGCTGTCCGGCGTGATCAGCGTGGCCGCGACCGCGAGCAGGCTGGACTTGCCCGAGCCGGACGGCCCCACCACCGCCGTGACCGTGCCCGCGGGCACCTCCAGGCGTACCCGGTCCAGGGCGGTGAGCCTGCCGTCGCCGTCGGGGTAGGTCAGGGTGATGTCGTCGAGGAGCAGGTTCATCGCACGCCTCCCAGCGCGGTCAGCGGGTCGACGGCGGTGATCCGCCGGACGGAGAGACCGGCGCCCAGCACACCCAGGGCGGCCATCACCGCGGCGGGCAGCAGGACGGTCGGCAGGTCGAGTACGAAGGGAATCGCGCCGCCCCGTACCAGGGCGCCGGTCAGGGCCGCGAGCCCGGTGCCGAGCAGCGTCCCGGCGGCGAGCAGCACCGCGGCCTGTCCCAGCGCGTCGCGCAACAGGTGGCGGGTGGAGGCCCCGAGCGCCTTGAGTACGGCGATGTCGGGGGACCGCTGGATCGTCCACACCGTGAAGAACGCCCCCACGACCAGCGCGGAGATGGCGAACAGGAAGCCGCGCATCAGTTGCAGCGAGCCGTTCTCGGCCTGGTAGGAGCCGATCGCGGTCAGCGCGTCGTCCTTGGCGAGGGTCTTCGTGTCCGCGGTCCGGTCCCCGGCCGGGACGTCGGCGCCCCGTGTGCGCAGCGCGATCACGGTCGCCGGGCCGCCGTCCCACGCCGTCCACACCACGGGCGTGTGGCTGTAGGAGGCACCGCCCGCCACGGCCGCCACGGTCCAGGTGGCGGAGCCGAGACGGACCCGGTCCCCGGTGGCGACGCCGAGTGCGGACGCCGCCTTGGCGGAGAGCACGGCCCGCCCGGGCGCCACGCCGTCCGGTGCGATGCCGGCCGCCGGGCGTACGGCGAACACGGACACCGCCGCCGTACGGTTCCCGGCGGCGGCGTCGAGCGTGCGGATCGCGACCGGTTCCGCGTACGGGACGCGCTCCGCCCACCGCCGGACGGCCTCCGGCGGCAGCGAGGAACCGGTGAACGACACCGGCCGGCCGCCGGGCGGCGCGGCGAAGGCGAGGTGGTCGGCGGGCAGGCCCTTCACCGCCGAGACGTTCTCCTCGGCGAGCCCGGCGGTGAGCCCGGACAGCAGCCCCACGAGCAGGGTGATCAGTGTGACCACGGCTCCCATCAGGGCGAACCGCCCCTTGGCGAACCGCAGGTCTCTCCATGCGACGAACATGTCCTCCACCCTGCGCGGCACCGCCCCCGCCGGGCATCGCGCCGGGGCACGGCTGCCGCGGATCGAAGGACGCACCCGACTTTCGAACTTTCGGTTGACCGGCGCCCCGCCCGGCCCGCCTACCCTGGATCCGTCATGGACGTCCGCCCACACTCCCCCGTCGTCGTCACGCTGCGCCTGTGCCTGTACGCGCTGTTCGCCGGCCTGCTGGCGCTCGCCGCGGTCCGCGCGCACGGCCCGGCCACCGTGGCAGCGGCGCTGGGAACGGGCGCGGTGTTCGCCTGGGGGGTGCTGAGCCCGGCCACCCACCGCTCCCAGCGCGCGGCCGCGGTGTGGCTGGCGGCGCTCTGCGCAGCCTGGCTGGTGCTGCTCGCGCTCTCCCCCGACGCCCTGTGGGCGGCCTTCCCGCTGTACTTCCTCCAGCTGCACCTGCTACCGGTGCGCTGGAGCCTGCCCGCGGTCGGGGCGACCGCGGGCGCGGCCATCGCCGGTTTCATCGGGCACGGGGAGCGGCTCACCGCCGGCGCCTTCATCGGCCCGCTGCTCGGCGCGGGGGTGGCCGTCGCCACGGTCCTCGGCTACGAGGCCCTGTACCGGGAGAGCGAGCGGCGCCGTGAACTGATCGAGGAGCTGGTGGCCACCCGCGCCGAGCTGGCCGACGCCGAGCGCACCGCCGGCACGCTGGCCGAGCGGGAGCGGCTGGCCCGGGAGATCCACGACACGCTCGCCCAGGGCCTGTCCAGCATCCAGTTGCTGCTGCGTGCCGCCCAGCGTGCGCTGCCCGATGGCTCCCCGGCCGCCGCGCACATCGAGCAGGCCCGCGCGACCGCGCAGGACAACCTCGCCGAGGCCCGCCGTTTCGTGCACGCGCTGACCCCGCCCGACCTGGAGCGCGGCTCGCTGGCCGGGGCCCTGGAACGGCTCGGCTCGGGCGTGGCCGCCCCGCCCGAGGTCCGCTTCACGGTGAGCGGCACTCCCGCCGAGCTGCCCACCCCCTACGAGGTGGCGCTGCTCAGGATCGCCCAGTCGGCGCTCGGCAACACCCTGCGGCACGCCCGCGCCCACCGGGCGGAGATCACCCTGAGCTTCATGGACACGGCGGTGGCATTGGACGTCGTCGACGACGGCGCCGGTTTCGACCCCGGCGCCGAGCACACCGTCGCACGGCCCGGCCGGGCGGTGGACGGCGGTTTCGGGCTGCCGGCGATGCGCGCGCGGGCCGAGGCGCTGGGCGGGACGTTCGCCGTGGAGTCGGCGCCCGGCCAGGGCACCGCGGTGGCGGTCACGCTGCCGTACCCGGACTCCGGGGGTGGCGCATGACGATCCGGCTGCTGCTGGCGGACGACCATCCCGTGGTCCGTGCGGGCCTGAAGGCGGTGCTGTCCGCCGAGCCCGACTTCGAGATCGCCGGGGAGGCGCCGACGGCGGAGCGCGCCGTGGAGCTGGCCGCGGCGGGCGGTGTGGACGTGGTGCTGATGGATCTGCAGTTCGGCTCGGGCGGCGCGCACGGCGCGGAGGCGACGGCGGCGATCACCGCCCGCCCCGGCGCCCCACGCGTCCTGGTGCTGACCACGTACGACACCGACGCGGACATCCTCGCCGCGGTGGAGGCCGGTGCGGCGGGCTACCTTCTGAAGGACGCGCCGCCGCAGGAGCTGGCCGCCGCGGTGCGCACCGCCGCCTCCGGCCGCTCCGCCCTCGCGCCCGCGGTCGCCCACCGTCTGATGGACCGCATGCGTACCCCCGCGGCCGCGCTCAGCCGCCGCGAGCTGGAGGTGCTGGAACTGGTCCGCGACGGCCTGTCCAACCTTCAGATCAGCAAGCGCCTGTTCCTGAGCCAGGCCACGGTGAAGTCCCATCTGGTGCACATCTACGCCAAGTTGGGCGTGGAGTCGCGTACCGCGGCGGTGGCGGCGGCGACCGGGCAGGGCCTCATCCGGCGCCTGAGACCGTGACGGGCACCGAGACGGACGGGCCTGCCGGTGCGGGCACCGGGCCTGAGGGCACGGACGCCGACCGGGACTGACGGGGCCGTCAACCGCGCGGCGGCTCCGCGAACAGGTCGACCGCGGTGCGCACCTGGGACAGTCCGTGCGCCAGGGCGCTGACCGAGCCGATGGATCCGGCGATCAGCAGCAGGGAGCGGCGCAGCCGCGGGATCTCGGGAGTGCCGTGGGCGGCCATCGCGGCGAGGGCGGCCAGTTCGTCCTCGGCGATGGCACGGTCGGAAAACTCCGCCGGATGCGCGGCGAGCTCGCGGCGCAGCCGGGCCACGGCGGTCCGCAGCTCCGTCACTCTGGGATCCTCTTTGCCGCCGGTCGCCGGCCGCTGGTCCAAGCTCCGCAACACAGCCCCTCCCCCTCGCACGCCATCGTGCGCCGTCCCCTCCGTGGTCCCGTCGGACATCCCTGTCGAGCGGGTCGGGCGCCGGGGGACGCCGATCAGTAAACGCCACCAGGACCGGGGTGCGCCACCGCGGGGACCGAAATTCAGCCCCCGCACACCGGCTCGACAGGGGACGGCCCGCGGTATGCAGGACCCATGACACGCACAGAGGACGAGATCGCGGGACTGGTGCTGGCGGCCGGCGGCGGGCGGCGGCTCGGCGGGCGGCCCAAGGCGCTGCTCGCGCACCGGGGCCGGCCGCTGGTGGAGCACGCGGTCGGGACCCTGCGGGCGGCCGGATGCGAGCGCGTCCACGTCGTCCTGGGTGCGCGGTCGGCCGAGGTGCGCCAGCGCGCGGCGCTGGCCGGCTGCGTGCTCGTGGAGAACCCGTTCTGGGAGCGGGGCATGGGCTCCTCGCTGCGGGCCGGGCTGGACTCCCTCGCCGGTACGGGGGCCCTCGCGGCCCTGGTCCTGCTCGTGGACCAGCCCGGGGTGAGCGCCGAGGCGGTGGCCCGGGTGCGCGCCGCATACCGGGACGAGGGCTCGCTGGTCTCGGCCGCGTACGACGGGGTGCGCGGCCATCCGGTGCTGCTCGGGGCGGCCCACTGGGACGGCGTCGCGGAGAGTGCGACCGGCGACCGGGGGGCACGTGCCTATCTGAGGGCGCACGAGAGATCGATCACCCTCGTCGAGTGCGGAGACGTGGCACGGGCGTACGACATCGACACCGAGGCCGACCTGGGCCACCTTGAGTGAGCGGGGTGGCACCGAGCGCCACCTTCGCTCGACCCGAAGAATCTCGACGTCAACACACCATTGAACTTCCACCATGAGGAAACTACTATCCACAGTTCAGAAGCACTCGACCGCTCCTCGGGTGCGATATGCCGCATTCATGACCATTGGCACCCGGTGTCACGGCATGGTGGCACTGAACGTGGTTCGCTGAAGAAGCTCCCCCGAAGGAAGTGACAGCTCATGTCCGCACCAGCGCCGTCCCCGCTGGCCATCGTCGACGCCGAGCCCCTGCCCCGGCAGGACGAGGTCCTCTCCGACGCGGCGCTCGCCTTCGTGGCCGAGCTGCACCGGCGGTTCACGCCACGCCGCGACGAACTCCTCGCCCGCCGGGCGCAGCGCCGCGCCGAGATCGCCCGCACCTCCACGCTCGACTTCCTCCCGGAGACGGCCGCGATCCGCGCGGACGACTCCTGGAAGGTGGCCCCGGCTCCCGCGGCCCTGAACGACCGCCGGGTCGAGATCACCGGTCCCACCGACCGCAAGATGACCATCAACGCGCTCAACTCGGGTGCGAAGGTCTGGCTCGCCGACTTCGAGGACGCCTCCGCCCCCACCTGGGAGAACGTGGTCCTCGGCCAGCTCAACCTGATCGACGCCTACACCCGGAACATCGACTTCACGGACGCCGGCTCCGGCAAGTCCTACGCGCTGCGCCCGAACGAGGAGCTCGCCACGGTCGTGATGCGCCCGCGCGGCTGGCACCTGAACGAGCGCCACCTCGTCGACGCGGACGGCACCCAGGTGCCCGGCGCCTTCGTCGACTTCGGCCTGTACTTCTTCCACAACGCCCAGCGTCTGCTCGACCTCGGCAAGGGCCCGTACTTCTACCTCCCGAAGACGGAGTCGCACCTCGAGGCGCGGCTGTGGAACGACGTGTTCGTCTTCGCCCAGGACTACGTCGGCATCCCGCAGGGCACCGTGCGCGCCACCGTCCTGATCGAGACGATCACGGCCGCGTACGAGATGGAGGAGATCCTCTACGAACTGCGCGACCACGCCGCCGGGCTGAACGCGGGCCGCTGGGACTACCTGTTCTCCATCGTCAAGAACTTCCGTGACGGCGGCGCCAAGTTCGTCCTGCCGGACCGCAACGCAGTCACGATGACGGCTCCGTTCATGCGCGCCTACACCGAACTCCTCGTGCGCACCTGCCACAAGCGCGGCGCACACGCGATCGGCGGCATGGCGGCCTTCATCCCCTCCCGCCGGGACGCCGAAGTCAACAAGGTGGCCTTCGAGAAGGTCCGTGCCGACAAGGACCGCGAGGCCGGCGACGGCTTCGACGGCTCCTGGGTGGCCCACCCCGACCTGGTGCCGATCTGCCTGGAGTCCTTCGACAAGGTCCTCGGCGACAAGCCGAACCAGAAGGACCGGCTGCGCGAGGACGTGCACGTCGAGGCGGCCGACCTGATCGCGGTCGACTCCCTCGCCGCCAAGCCGACGTACGCGGGCCTGGTCAACGCCGTCCAGGTCGGCATCCGCTACATCGAGGCCTGGCTGCGCGGTCTGGGCGCGGTCGCGATCTTCAACCTGATGGAGGACGCGGCCACCGCGGAGATCTCCCGTTCGCAGATCTGGCAGTGGATCAACGCGGGCGTGGAGTTCGAGAACGGCCAGAAGGTCACGCCGGAGCTGGCCCGCGAGGTCGCCGCCGAGGAACTGGAGAACATCCGCAAGGAGATCGGCGACGAGGCCTTCGCCGCCGGTCACTGGCAGCAGGCCCATGACCTGCTGCTCCAGGTCTCCCTCGACGAGGACTACGCCGACTTCCTGACCCTGCCGGCGTACCAGCAGCTCAAGGGCTGACAACCGCACCGCGCGAAGTGGCCCCGGAGGGTTCCGGGGCCACTTCGCGTCGTGCCCCGGCTCATCCCGGGCGCACGGACCAGCCCTGCGCCGCGGTCGGTCATCCCAGGTGCACGGACCAGTCCAGTGCCACAGGCGGTCATCCCAGGTGCACGGACCAGTCCTGCGCCGCGGCCGGTTTGCCGTGCAGGTCGGGGACGCGCTTGAGCCAGTCCGGGCGGCCTGCCCGGGTCCGCGCGGCCCGCCGGGACTCCTCCGCCGCCAGCTCCTCGCGGGTGGGGAAGTCGGTGGGCAGCCAGGCCGGGGAAGCCTCGACACGGGCGGCGAGGTAGTCGACGTAGGCGTGCCGGGCCTCGTCCGGGCCGGTGAAACCGGGCTCGTCGGCGAGCCAGGCGTCCGGCACCTCGGCGAGGACGGACCGCAGCAGCTCGCGGGTCACCCTGGGGGCCAGTTCGGCGTCGGCGGCCCGCATGTCCGGCGCGTACCGGCCCAGCGCGTGGTGGCGGAAGTCGTAGGCCTTCCCCGGTTCCGAGGCGTCCCAGCGGTGGTGGAAGACCAGGGCCGCGCCGTGGTCGATGAGCCACAGGCGCGGCGGCGCGGTGCCGAAGGTCGGCCACACCATCAGGTTCGAGCTGTGGACGGTGCGGTCCACGTTCACGGTCAGCGCGTCCAGCCAGACGATCCGGCCCGCCTCCACGGGGTCCACCGGGAAGTGCTCGGCGACCTCGGGGGTGAAGTCCGCGGCACCCGGCAGGTAGTCCATGCCGAGGTTCACACCCGGGCTCGCGTCGAGCAGGTCGCGCACCTCCTGGTGGGGTTCGTGCGCGGCGAGCGCGGGGTCGAAGTGCACGAGGACCAGCTCGGGGAACCGCAGCCCGAGGGCGCGCGCCAGCTCACCCACGATCACCTCGGCGACCAGCGCCTTGCGGCCCTGCGCGGAGCCGGTGAACTTCACCACGTACGTGCCGAGGTCGTCGGCCTCGACGACTCCGGGTACGGAGCCACCGGACCGCAGCGGCTCTATGTAGCGGGTGGCGTTGACCTCGGTGAGCATCCCCCCAGGCTATACGGGGAGAATCCGGGGAGTTTCGACTGGCGTGCCGATCCCTCCGCGCGCCCCCGGTCGCCCGCTGGCGCCGCGTGCCAGCGGAATGCCAGCGGGAGACGTGCCGAACGGTGAGCGGAGGCCGCTGGAATGGTCCCGTACCCCACACGGCGGAGGCTGCCGGCCACGGCGGTCCGCTCCGACTCATCGGGAGGCACCATGAACAAGGACCTGAGCACCCTCGCGGACGAGATCCTCGAGCTCGAGGCCGAGACCTTCGAGATCTCCGACTACTCGGACGCCAGCGAGGTCGTGCTGGCCGGTTGCACGAGCACCAGCTCCACCTCGACCTCCAGCTCCACCTGCAGCACCACCTCCTGCTCCGCCTGAGCCCAGGTCCGGTGCCGCAGCGCCCGGTTCGCGCCTTCCCCCGTCAAGAGGCGGTCGCGAACCGGGCGTTTGGCGTGCCCCGGACCGACCGCACCGTCGCCCGGCGGCGCGCGTCCCGGCCCCGGGCCGTCCGGGGCGGGAGTGAATGCCGTGACAAGGTTGGGAGAACGCCATCCGTCAAACGCGCCTGCCCTCTCGGGAGCATCCGTCCGGCGCGGGGCACCGACAGGTCCATGACCAGTAACTATGCTGTTTTTAAAGGGAGTTGACGCATAGTCAGTGGCGGAAATTCACCCCTTGAACATTTCTTGACCGCCCCTTGACCCCCGGTCTACGCCAGTAGACACTCACCACTGCCACAAGGCCGAATCGTTTCGTGAAGACGACTTCACACGTGCTCCGTCCCGCCCGCACCAGAGGGGAGATCAGGGTCCTGTGTGAGCCACCGCTCCCGGCCGGGGCGGCCGGCGGCAGGACACCACTTCCCTGAAGGCGCCGTGGTGAGCCGGTCCGGCAGGTGTTCGACGGTCAACGGGGGAACTCGGTGCGTTTTCAGTTGCTCGGTCCGCTCAGCATCACCGACGGGCGTGACGTGGTCGTTCTTCCGCCGTCCAAACCGACGTCGCTGCTGGCGGCGCTGCTGGTCCGCCCCGGCGAGGTGGTCCCGACGGATCGTCTCCGGCAGGCCGTCTGGGGGGAGGAGCAGCCGGCGACGGCGAAAGCGGCCCTGCAGAGTTGCGTCCTGCGGTTGCGCCGCCTCTTCGCAAAGTACGACATAGAGGAGCAGTCGGTGGTCGCGGTCGCCGGGGGCTACCGCCTCCCGGCCGACGGCGACACCCTGGACCTGCTGCACTTCCGCGGCCTGGTGTCCAGGGCGGCCGCGGCCGGAGAGTCCGAACTCCCCTTGCTGCGCACGGCACTCGGCCTGTGGCGGGGACCGCTTCTCGCCAATGTCCCCTCCGCACTCATACACCGCGACGAGGTGCCCCGGCTGGTCGAGGAGCGCCTGCGCGTCCTGGAACGCGTCTGCGAGATCCAACTGGCCCAGGGGCGATGCCGCGAGGTCCTGGTGGACCTCTGGGAGGCCACCCGGACCCACCCCGAGCACGAGGGATTCGCCGCCCAGTTGATGCGGGCGCTCTACCGGGTGGGACGGCAGATCGAGGCGCTGGCCGAGTACCGGAGGATCAGGACGCACCTCCGGGACGAACTCGGCGTCGACCCGGGCGCAGAACTGCAGAGCCTGGAACTGGCCATCCTGCGCGGCGCCGAACCCCGTGGCCCGGCCTCCGAGGCCACGCCGCTCACACTGACACCGCACGGGTCGCCCGCGGCGGGCGACGCCACGGCCGACGACCCCGCGGCGCAGCACGGGCGCACCGCTTCGGCCGGACCCGTCACGCCCGGCGGCGGCCGCCTGTCCCCGGGTCCGGCCGACCCTCCCGGGCCCCGGCTGCCCCATGTCCCCGGCTTCACCGGGCGCACCCGTGAGGCCGCCCACCTGGTGAGCCATCTGAGCGGCGGCGGCCGAAGCGACGGTCGGGCGGATGCCGCCCCGGTGCTCGCGGTGATCTCCGGAGGCCCCGGCATGGGCAAGACCGCTCTCGCGCTGCACGCCGCGCAGTTGGTGGCGGACAGGTACCCCGCGGGCGGCGTGCTGCTGCGGCTGACCGGACCCGACGGTAGGCCACGACCCGCCGACGAGGCGGCCGCCGAACTGCGCTCCCTGCTCCCCGCCGGCGCTTCCCGCGGGTCGTGCCTGGTGATACTCGACGACGTCGTGCACCCGGACCAGGCGCGCGGGCTGCTCGACGTCAGCGGCTGCGGCGCCGTCGTCGTCACCAGCCGTCTGGGACTGGCCGCCCTGGTCGCCACGCACGGCCCGGCGGTGCTGCAGTTGGGCGCCCTGTCGCCGCAGGAGTCCTACGCGCTCCTCACCGCCGTCCTGGGTCATGAACGGGTGGCGGCCGAGGCCACGGCCGCACGAACCCTCACAGACACGTGCGGGCATGTCCCGCTGGCCCTGCGGATCGTCGCGGCCCGGCTGCTGACCCGGCCGAAGCTGCGCCTGGCGGACTACGCCGCGTGGGTGCGGCGGGACCTGCCCGCCCGACTGGCCCTGCCCGACGACCCCCGGATGTCCGTGCCGCTGGCCCTCGACGGGGCCCTGGACCGGCTGCCCACCCCGCTGGCCGACGCGCACCTGCGCCTGGCGCGACTGAACGGGCAGATCACCGGGCCGGCCGCGGCCGCCGCCCTCTCCGTCCCCGAGACCCACGCCGAGGAACTGCTCGAGCGGCTCCTCGACACCGGGCTCCTCGACGAGGAGCAGCCGGGGACGCTCCGGATGAACACCCTGTTCCGCGCCCACGCGCTGCGCAGGGCCGCCCGGGCCGGCGACATCCCGCAGACCGTCGGCTCCCCGGCCCGGCGCGCGCTTCCGTCCGGAGCCACCTGACGGCCCCGGCGCCACCGCGCGGAACGCGGCCCGGCTCGGCCGGCCCACACCACGAACGCCCCGCCATTTCCCACCTGTTCAGACCAGAGCGGCCGACAGGCCCCGACCCGGAGGTGCGATCCCCGCATGCCCACGACGCCGTACGAGGAGACCGCGCACACCCGGCCCAGGGTGCGCCGCGACGTGCTGTTCACCGAGACGCCGGGCGGCGTGATCTTCCACAACGCCGATGGTGGTTTCCAGCTCAGCTCCCCGTCCGCCTACCGGTTCGCCACCCTCCTCGTCCCGCACCTGGACGGGAGCCGGACCGTGGCGGAGATCTGCGCCGGCTTCAAGGACCCGCAGAAGGCGATGGTGGGCGGCCTGGTCAAGGCGCTCTACGCGCGCGGATTCGCCCGGCCCGTGCCGGACCCCGCCGAGGAGAGACCGGGCACGTCCGTGGAACCGGCGGTCGCCGCCCGCTTCGGGCAGCAGATCGCCTACATCGACCACTACGCCGACGACGCCGGGAGCAGATTCGCCGCGTTCCGCGGCACCCGTGTCGCCGTGCTCGGCGACGGCCCGGTCGCCCGTTGGTGCGCGCTCTCCTTGATCCGCAACGGCTGCGCCTTCGTCGGCGTGGAGGCCGCTCTGGCCGAAAACCCCGCCACCGCGGCCGAGTTCGGCGCGCTCCGGGCCGAGGCGGCGGAGCTCACCGCGCAGGGCAGCCCGGCCGAGGTGGCGGTGCTGCCCGACGCCGGGTCCGGCGCGGCGGGCGGCTGGAACGCGTACGAGGGGTACGACGTGGTGGTCGCCGCCTGCGGCCGCGACGCGTTCCGGACCGCGATCGCCCTGCTCGGCCAGGGCGTTCCGGACGGCCGCTTCCTGCTCCCCGCCTGGACCTTCGGCGGCCGGGCGGTGGTCGGACCAGTCGGCACCCCGGACTCCGCCGGCTGCCTGGCCTGCGCGGCGCTACGGCTCGGCGCGACGGGGGACGCGGCGGTCGCGGCCGACCTCTGGAGCGGCCTGGCTCTGGGGGGCACTCCCGGACCCGGGCCGCGCGGCCCGCTCGCCGCGATGCTCGGCAACCTGCTCGGCTACGAAGTGTTCCGGCTGGTCACCAAGGCGCTGCCGGCCGAGACCCGGGGACAGGTGCTGCTCCAGGACATGGCCTCCTTCGACGTCCTGGCGGAGCGGCTGCTGCCCCATCCGCGCTGCCCGTTCTGCCCGGGCCGGCCCGGCTCTCCCGAGCCCGTCGACCTGACCGCGGCCCCCGAGCGTCCCGCCTTCCAGCCGGTCGTCGCCGCCGCCCCGGACGACGGCGCGACCGGGGGGCCGCTCGCCGAGCTCGACCGCCGCTCGCTCGCGGTCCGGCCGTCCGTCGGAGTCTTCACCCGGTACGCGGACGAACCGGTCACCCAGACCCCGCTGAAGGTCGGCGCCGTGGAGATCGGTCTGGGCGCGGCCGGAACCCGGACCGTCGCCGCGTTCGACGTCCATCACACCGCGGGCGCCCGCCTGCGGGCCCTCAACGCGGCCGCCGAGGTCTACGTCGAGCACGTGGTGCCCACCTTCCCCGCCCCGAACGGCACTTCCGGCTCGGGCCACCCGGACGCGCTGCCGAAGGTGGACCCGGACGCGCTGACCACGGCCACCGGCACCGGAGGTGATCCGGTCGCCTCCTGGGCCCTGGCCACGTCGCTGCTGACCAAGGAGCAGACACTGGTACCGGCCGGCGCCGTGCGGCCCTTCGGGCCGGACAACCAGGACCGTCGGTTCGAGCCGTCCCGCGCCGGGGCCGGAGCGGGCGACGGCCTCCCGGAGGCCGCGGCGGCCGGCCTGCTGTCCGCGCTCGCCCACGACGCGCTCCAGCGGTCCGTGCGAGGGACCGGGCGCACCACGGTGATCGCCCCGGCCGAGTTCGCCGACGACCCCGAGGCGACCTTCCTGCTGCGGTCCGCCGGGCATCTGGAACTGGACGTCGAAATCCTCGACCTCGGGGAGGCGGACCGCAGCGGGGTGTCCGTCGTGCTGGCCAGGACCCGTCCGGCGGAGCCGGACGAGCCGTGCCGCTGGGCCACCGGCGCCGCCCTGGACCGGACGGCCGCGGCCACCGATGCCCTGCGCGACCTGCTCGGCACGGTCCAGCTCGCCGCGGAGGGGGTGCTGGGCGCGCCCGACACCGGTGACCCGCTGCTGGCCGACCTCGACACGGCCCTCATACCGGTCACAGCACAGGACGACGCCACCGGCCGGTCCGGGGTGACCTGGACGGACGTCCTGGAGCGCCTGGGCGCCGCCGGACGTGACGCCCTCGTCGTGCCCACGCACACGGCCGACCTGCCCGCCGCCGGCATCCACACCGTCCGGGTCCTGCTCACCAAGGCGGCCGGCGATGACCGTTGACCTCGCCGAGGCCACCGTCGACGGGGCCGCGGAGCCGCGGAGCGAGGCGTGCCGTCTCTTCGCGGAGGAACTCCTCGATGCCCTGAGAGAGTTGCCGTCCGAGCCGGGCGACCAAGAGCCCGGGATCGCGGTCTCCGCGCTCGGGGTGCGGGACGCCTTCACCGCCCCCGCCAACGCCTCACGCGCCACGCTCCCCGTGCATCTGTACGGCCGGCAGGTGCTGGTCGGCCCCTGGCCCGCCGAGGGGCGGGCCGGCTGCGGCGACTGTCTGCGGCGCCGCTGGCAGGGGGTGCGCTCCGTCGGCCTGCGGGAGGGCATCGAGCTGCGCGGCGGCACCCGGGAGGCGGGCCCCTGGCCCTACCGGGTGCCGTTCGCCGCGCAGGCCGTCGCCGCGCTGATCGCCCGGCTCGGCGCCGCTCCCCGCGACGACCGGCGGCCGTTCCCCGACGTCTGGCTGGTGGACCTGGAGAAGCTGACTATCCGTCACCATCCGCTGGTGCCCGAGCCGGACTGCCCCGGCTGCGGCACACCGGAGCCGGTGACCGCCGAGTCGGCCGCTCTCGTCCTGCGGCCCGCGCCCAAGTACCGGCCGGGTGTCAGCAGGGTCCGGCCGGTGGACGCGTACGGCCTCCAGGTGGACGCGTTCGCCAACCCCCACTGGGGCGCCGTCGGGCCGTCGGTGGTGTGCGACGTCACCTCGCCGACCACCTCGGCCACCGTGGGCTGCTTCTCCAGTCGCTCCGGCGACTATCTGCGGGAGACGTTCTGGGGCGGTCACGCCGACACGTACCACGCCAGCACCCGGATCGGTGTTCTGGAAGGCCTGGAGCGCTTCGCCGGGATGCGCGCCCGGGGCCGCGCCCTCGCCCTGACCGCCTCCCTGGACGATCTCGGGCCGACCGCCGTCGACCCGCGCGAGACCGGCCTGTACACGGACGACTTCCACCGGGCCAACCCCTGGGTGCCGCCGTTCACTTCGGACCGCCCGATCCCCTGGGTGTGGGGCTGGTCGCTGCGGGACGCGCGCCCCCGCCCCGTCCCGGAGATCCTCGCCTTCTACCACAAGCCCGGGATCGAGCACCGGTTCGTCCAGGAGAGCTCCAACGGCTGCGCCTCCGGGGGAAGTCTGGAGGAGGCCGTGCTGAGCGGCCTGATGGAGGTCCTGGAACGGGACGCCTTCCTGCTCGCCTGGCACGGGATGCAGCCGCTGCCCGAGATCGACCCGGCGACCAGCGCCGACCCGCGCACCCGGTTCATGGTGGACCGGATGGCCATGTACGGGTACCGGGCCAGGTTCTTCGACACCCGGATCACCTTCCCGGTCCCCGTGGTCACCGCGGTCGCCGAGCGGTTCGACGGCGGGCTCGCCCGGATGTGCTTCGGGGCAGGCGCCGCCCTCGACCCGGAGGCCGCTCTCGCCGCGGCCCTGTGCGAGATCGCCACCGACTCGGTGCAGCTCCTCCAGCGGTTCCGGCGCAACGAGGCCGGGTACCGTGCCATGGCCGAGGACTTCGAGAAGATCACCAGCCTGCACGACCATCCGCTGGTCTACGCGGTCCCGGAGATGGGCCGCCACGCCGACTTCCTGCTCCGCCCGGCCTCGCCCCCCGAACCACTGAGCGTGGCCGACCTGCGCCGGCCCCGCGCCGACGGTTCCGGTCCGGACATACGGGACGATCTGCTCGCCGCGGTGGACGCCGTGACGTCCGCCGGATTCGACGTGGTCGTCGTCGACCAGACCACACCGGAGCAGCGCGCTCTCGGTCTGCACACCGTGAAGGTGCTGGTGCCCGGCCTGCTCCCGCTCGACTTCGGCTGGACGCGGCAGCGCGCCCGGCACATGCCCCGGATGCGCACCGCGCTGCGCGAGGCCGGCCTGCGGCCGGACGACCTGACCGTGGCCGATCTCAATCCCGGCCCGCACCCGTTCCCGTGACCGGCCGTCCGACCGTCCCCGGCGCGAGTGCGCCGATGAACCGAGCAAGACCCAGGAAACCCAGGAAACCCAGGAAGCCAAGGAACCGAGGAAAGGGGGATCCCATGGGGTACGCCCATGAGTACGCGCACGCCATCCTGCACCGCGGCCGCGTCCCGATGGAACCCACCGACCATGTCGTGAACTGGGCCGACGGCCCGCGCAAGGGCAAGTACTACCCGAACGCCGAGGCGTTCGCCCTGCCCGGCACCGAGGACCTCGCGGACGTCCCGATCGCGCCGGGCCTGCTGCCCGGCGCCGCCAAGGACCAGGACGCCGACGGCTCGCCCGGGTTCAGCCTCCCGCTGCTGTCGGCGATGCTCAAGGACTCCTACGGGCTGACCGGGCGCCGCCTCGGCATCCAGGCCAACACCGACCTGGCCGGGCTGCCGTTCTACACCCACGCGAACTGGTCGCGCGGCACCGCGGGCGGCGGCGGGCTCTACCCCGTGAGCATCCACTGGGCATCCGGCCCCTCCGGCCCCCTCACCCCGGGTCTCCACTACTACGACATCCACCGGCACGCCCTGCAGCGACTGCTGGCCGGCGACGTCACGGACCGGGTCCGTGACGCGCTCGGCCCGGACGCGCCCGAAGAGGCCCTCGACACCGACCAATATCTGATCCTCGGCGTCAAGTACTGGCAGAACTCCTTCAAGTACAACAGCTTCTCGTTCCATGTGGTCTCCACCGACCTCGGCACCCTGGTGCAGACCTGGCGGATCTGGGCCGCCGCCCATGGTCTGCGGCTCGCCCCGGTGCTCTGGTTCGACGAACCCCGGCTGAACGAACTGCTCGGCACGGCGGGCGAGGAGGAGACCGTGTTCGCCGTCGTGCCGCTGCACTGGGACGGGCCGGCGCCCCGCCGGGACGCCGCCGCCGGCCAGGACGCCCCGCGCACGGACCCGCGCCACCGGCCCGCCGTCCGGCACCGGGACGTCGAACGCTCGCGCACCCTGCTGGACTTCGACGCGCTGCGCGACATGCACACCGCGACTCTGGAGGGCGCCGCCGACCGGCCCGCCCCCGGCGCGCTGGCCGCCGCCGCGGCCCTTCCCGACGACGCGGACGGCGTCCGCGTGGCCCTGCCCGAGCCGGCCTTCCCGGACACCGGCGTCCGCCGGGCCCTGCGCGAGCGCCGCTCCAGCTTCGGCAGGTTCGACGCCCGGCGCCGGGTCGACAGTGGCCACCTCTCGGCGGTCCTGGCGGCCTGCGCCGATACCCGGCTGGCCGGCGACACCGATCCGTCCGGCGGGATCCGGCTCGCCAGGCTCTACGCCTTCGTCAACCACGTGGAAGGCGTGGAGCAGGGGGCGTACGCGTACGACCCCGATCGCGGTGCCCTGTGCCCGGTCGCCCCCGGCCCGCAGGGATCGTTCCTCCAGGAGAACTACTTCCTGGCCAACTACAACCTGGAGCAGGCCGGCGCGGTCCTGGTGCCCACCGTGCGGACCACCGCCGTGCTGGACGCCCTCGGCGACCGCGGCTACCGGCTCGCCGTCGGCACCGCCGGAGCCGTCGCGCAGAGCTTCTACCTCGCGGCCTCCGCCCTGGGCCTCGGCGCCGGTGTGGCGCTGGGCTTCGACAACGTCTCGTTCGTCGAACGGCTCGGGCTGGCGGAAGGCGACGAGGCCCCGCTGCTCGTCATGGCCCTCGGCCACGAACGGCCCGAACCCGCCGACTTCCGCCACGAGATCGCCTGACCGCCGCAGAGGATGCTCATGACACCCATAGAGTCCGCCGCCCTGGACACCGACGCGGACGCCACCACGGACACCGCCACGGACACCGACGCGGACGCCACCACGGATACCAGCACGGGTGCCACCACGGACACCGGCTCGGACACCGACGTGGGCACCGCCCCGGAGCCCGGGACCCACTGGGAGCCCGGCAGGCGCTTCGTGCTCCGCGCGGCCGGCCTGCCCATCGAGACCGTGCGCGGCCTGCGCTGCCCCGGCACCCGCCGCTGGTCCGACGCCGTGCTGGCCGAGGAGGAACGCCTGACGGCCGCCGGAGCGGCCCTCAGCGATCTGCTGCACACCCTGGTCAAGTCGACCACCGGCCCCGACGAGGAACCGGGCGACGCCACCGTGCGGCGCGGCCTGCTCAACCTGCGACGGCAGATCTTCAACAACCGTCTGCCGACCGACTCCGAGGCCGCCGTCCGCCTGGTGACGGAGCTGGACGGGGAGACCGGCCGGCGCACCGCCCAGTGGTTGCGGGACCGGGCCCGTCTCGAGGAGCTCCGGGCCACCGGAGCGGACCTGATCGCCGGCGAACTCCGGGAAAGCCGCCGCGCGTTGCGCGATGTGCTGGCCGACGACCGGCTGCGCCTCGGCCTGCTGCTGGCCTCGCCCGCCCTCGACGGCCGGCTGGACGCCTACCTGCGCGACACCAGCCCGCGGCCGGGCAACCGCCTGCGCAAGATCGAGCGTTCCGCGCTGACCTACCTGTACCGCACGGCCTGCAAGACGAGCCCGTTCAGCACCTTCACCGGCATCGGCCTCGGCACCTTCGCGGGCGACCCGCGGGACGACGGGGCCGCGCTGCGCACCGGCGAGGACTGGGTGAGCCACGTACGGCTCAACGTGGTGGCACTGGCCCGGCTGACCGAACTGATCACGGCCGACCCCGCACGCCGACGGGACCTGCCGGTGGTCCTCTCCCCCGGCTGGGGACGCGACGCCGACCGCATCCGCTACGTACGCCATGTCATGACCGCGGGCGACGACAGCGCCGCCGTCACCTTCGACGCGGTCCGCGACCGGCTGTTCTTCCTGCGCAGCAGCGGCACCCTGGAACGGCTCCTGGAATGGCTCGGCGGCCACGAGGCGCCGGTACGCCACCGGGACCTGGTGGACTGGCTCCAGAGCGAGCACGACGCCGGACGCGACGAGTGCGAACGGTACGCGTCGGCCCTCCTGGACCTCGGCATGGTGCAGGTGCCGGTGCTCCGCGCGGACGTGCACAGCCGCGACCCGCTGCGTTCCTACCAGGACGCCCTGCGCTCCCTCGGGGCGTCCTGGGCCGATCGGCTGGCCCACCTGCTGGACGGCCCGGCCGACTGCCTCGCCCGCTACCCCGGGGCCGACGTCGGTGAGCGCCGCACCCTGCTGAGCACCCTTCGCAGTCAACTCCTCGACGCGCAGCGGGAACTGGGAGCGGCCGAGCCGGCCCTTCCGCAGACCCTGGTGTACGAGGACGTCAGCACGGGCGACGACCTGGTCTGCGGGCCCGCCGTGCTGAGCGGGGAGACCGGCCGGGCCCTGCGGGCCGTCGAGGGCGTCCTGCCGCTCTTCGACCTGACGCTCCCTCAACGCGTCACCCTGCTGGGCTTCTTCATCGCCCGCTACGGCCGCGGCGGACGCTGCGACGACCTGCTCGGCCTGGTCCACGACTTCCACGAGGACTTCTTCGACCAGTACGTGTCCTTCACCTCCAAGCGCGCCTCCTTCGACGAGGACGGCGCCTACGTGCCGGAGGAGAACTGGCTCGGGCAGAGCGAGATGAAGGCCCTCGACCGGGCCCGCCGCCACTTCCACGAGGGCATGTGCGCCCTGTGGCGGCAGCACGGCGGGGGGAACGGGGCCGAGGAGATCGAGTTGCCCGACGGGCTGCTCTCCGAGACCGCCGCCGAACTCGCTCAGCTCACCAGCCACTTCATACCGCAGAGCCACCATCTCCAGTTGTCCCGACCTCCCGGCGGCCGGCAACAGGTCGTCCTCAACAAGTCCTACGGCGGACTGGCCTTCCCCTTCAGCCGGTTCACCCACCTCTACGACGGCACCGCACCGGCCGCGGACACGGCGGCACCCGGCTTCTCCGACGCGCTGCGCGAGGAGATGGCGGCCCGCAGTCCGGACGGCGCCGTGTTCGCGGAGGTCACCGGAGGGCCGGTCAGCAGCAACCTGAACCTGCACGGCCGGCTGACCGACCACCAGATCGTCTGTCCGGGCGAGACCAGTTCCGTGCCCGAGGAGGCCCGGATCCACCTCGACGACCTCTACGTCGAGCACGACGAGCCGTCCGGACGCCTGGTACTCCGCTCCCGCCGCCTGGACCGCGAGGTCGTGCCGGTCTATCTCGGCTACCTCGTGCCGATCGCGCTCCCCGAGATCCCGCGCACCCTGCTCCTCCTCTCCCCCAGCACCATGGCCCCCTTCGACGTATGGGCGGGGGTCCCCGAGGGCGAGCCCGAGAGCGGGGTCACCCGCAGGCCCCGGGTCCGGCACGGGAACGTGGTGGTCAGCCGGCGCGGCTGGACCGCGGACGCGGAGGTCCTGCCGGCCCGCCGCCCCGGAGCCGGCGAGGAGGAGGACTACCTGGAGTGGCGGCGCTGGCAGCGCGCCCACGGTCTGCCCGACCGCTGCTTCGCCACCGTCTCCCACGCCGGCCAGGGCCCGATCGGGGCCAAGCCCGTCTACGTCGACTTCGACAGCCCGCTCTCCCTGGCCGCGTTCGACGCCCTGGTGGAGCGCAAGCCGGGCACCCGGGTGGCCTTCCGGGAAATGCTCCCCGCCGAGGACGGCCTCCACCTCATCTCCCGGCGCGGCCGGCACGTGGCCGAACTCGCCGTGGAGACCTTCACCAGCCGCCAACTGCCGCAGTCCAGACCGGAGGCCGCACCATCATGCCCGAACTGACCGAACCCGCAGCCTTCCGTCCGGCACCCGAGGCCGCCGAACCGTCGCCCTGGCTGGCGCTGCACGTCTTCTACGCCGCCAACCCCCAGCCGCTGCTGGTCAACTGCGTGCGCCCGCTGGTCGACCGGCTCACCGAGGACGGCCTGCTGTCCGGCTACTTCTTCATCAACTACTGGCTGGAGGGGCCGCACGTGCGGCTGCGCCTGCGCCCTAGCGGCCCCGCTGCCGAAGCCGAGGTGCGCCGCCGCGCCGAGGAGGCGATCAGCGGCTTCCTGAAGACCCGCCCCGCCCTCTACGAGGTCGACTCCGGCTTCCTCAAGGACTTCTACAACGCCCTGTTCGACATCGAGTTCCCGGGCGAGGACCGGGCCAGGTACATGGGCGCTGACGGCCGGATGAACCTCAGGCCGAACAACTCCTTCTCCTCCGAGGTCTACGCCCCCGAGTACGCCAAGTACGGCGGACCGGCCGGTGTCGCCCTCGCCGAATGGCACTTCCGGCACTCCAGCGACCTGGTCCTGGAGGCGTACCGGAGCATGAACCTGCACCTGCGGACGGTGCTGCTCGGGACGTCCGCCCAGCTGATGATGGTGATGGCGAGCTGCTTCCTCCCCGAGGAGGAGCGGCTCGCGGACTACCTCGACTCCTACTACGCCTTCTGGCACCGGCTGTTCCCCGGTACCAACTTCATCGGGTCCACCGAGTACGAGCGGACCTACGCGCGCATGGCGCCCTCCCTCGGCGCCCGGTTCGCACAGCTCAGGCAGGCCGTGGCGATGGGCGACCTGACCCGGCTGCCGGCGTTCCTCCGCCGCTGGGCCGAGCACTGCCTGGAACTGCGCGAGAAGGTGGTGGACCTCACCGAGCGCGGTGAACTCGCCTTCCCCGCTTGGGAAGGTCCGGCCCGCGAGGACACCGGCCAGGAACGCGCCGAGGATCCCGACGCGGCTCCCCTGGTGACCGTCACCCATGTGCCGGCGGTGCTGCCCCGCCTGCTGTCGCCGTATATGCACATGACCAACAACCGGCTGCATGTGACGATCCGGGACGAGGCCTACCTGGCCTTCATTCTGGGCCGGGTCCTGCGCGAGCCGGCCGGCAGACGGCAGGACGCCTCATGAGCGCCACCGACCGTTCCGCCGCGGACCGTTCCGCCACCGATCGTTCCGCCGCCGATCGTTCCGCCGCGGACCGTTCATCCGCGGACCGTTCCGCCGCCCGCGCCTACCGGCCCGCGCTGCGTCCCGGCGTGCTGATCGGTCCGCCCCTGCTGCGCGGCCCGCGCACCGTCCACCTCATCAAGCACCCGGTGAGCGGCGCCGCGTTCGAGGTCGGCCCCAAGGAGCACTTCGTCATCAGCCGGCTCGACGGAACCCGGAACCTCGACGACGTCGTGTCCGAGTACGCGGCCCGGTTCCGCCGCAGGCTCCCCGAGGAGCAGTGGACCCGGCTGCTCGGCCTGCTCGGCACCCGCGGGCTGCTCGCCGGATCCCCGGATCCCGCGCCGCCCGAGCCGCCCCCGGCCCGCACCGGCACCTTCTGGAAGGGCAGCCGGCGAACCGTCACCGACGCGCACAGGACCACCGGCCGCCTCCACCGGCTGCTGCGCCCGCTGCTGCGCCCCTGGGCGCAACTGCCGTTGACGGCCGCCGTACTGATGATGATGGTGGCCGTATTCGCGGATCCGGCAGCGCTCCTCGACGGGACACTGGACCTGCTGACCCGCCCCCTCGTGCTGATCCCGTTCGCGGTCTTCCTCTGGTTCAGCATCTGCCTGCACGAACTCGCCCACGGCATCGCCGCCCGGCACTACGGCGGCGTGGTCACCGAGATCGGGCTGCGCTGGCGGTTCCCGGCCATGATGATGTACTGCACGGTCGACAACTACCTGTTCCTGCCCGGCCTGCGGGCGAAGCTGGTGGTCGCCGCCGCGGGCGCGTACGTCAACCTGGTGCTCCTGCTGCCCTTCGCGCTCTGGTGGGCGCTCCTGGACCCGTCCGACCCGAACCGCCCGCCGCTCACCGGGATGCTCTTCGTCGGCATCGCGCAGGCCCTGAGCAACCTGGTCCCGCTACCGCCTCTGGACGGGTACCGCATCCTCGGCCACGCCCTGGGCACCGCCAACCTCGCCCCGGAGACCCGGACCTACCTGGCCCTGCGCCGCCGCGGGCGGGACGCCGTCGCCGCCTACCCGGGCCGCGCCCGCCGTCTCTACACGTCCTACGCCCTCACGGCGGCCGCACTCGTGCTGCTCGCGGCGGCCGGAAGCTGCACCACCGTCGTTCTCCTGCTGCTTTGATGACGTCCCGCCCTCGGAAGATCACGCAACTCATGAATGAGGTACCCGTATGAGCTCCACCTCCCCCACCCCGGACCACGGAGCCCAACCCGCCGTCACAGTCAGCGATGTGATCAAGAGTTACGGCGACCGGCGGGCCGTCGACGGTGTCTCCCTGGACGTCCGGCGCGGCGAGTTCTTCGGGCTGCTCGGCCCCAACGGGGCGGGGAAGTCCACCCTGGTGGAGATCATGGAGGGGCTGCGCAAGGCCGACTCCGGCTCGGTCACGGTGTTCGGCGAGTCGCCCTGGCCGCGCAACACCGGTCTGCTGCCGCACATGGGCGTGCAGACCCAGTCCTCGGCCTTCTTCGTCCGGCAGACCGTCCACGAGCATCTGCGCACCGTCGCGGCGCTGTTCGGCGCGGAGCGCGAGGCCGTCGACGCCACCCTCGGCGCCGTGGGCCTCGGCGGGCAGCACGACGTCCGGGTCGACAACCTCTCGGGCGGCCAGCGGCAGCGGCTCGCCATCGCCTCCGCGCTGGTGCACGGACCCGAGCTGATCTTCCTCGACGAGCCGACCGCCGCGCTCGACCCGGAGGGCCGACGCGATCTGTGGGAGGTCCTGCGGGGTCTCAAGGCGGAGGGCCGGACCATCGTGTACACCACACACCACCTGGACGAGGCGGAGGCGCTCTGCGACCGCGTGGGCATCCTGGTGGCCGGCCGGCTCGTCGTCACCGACGAACCGCAGCATCTGATCGGCACCTTCGGCGCCACCAGCCGGCTGCTGGTTCCGCTCGGCCGGATCGACGAGCGTGAGGCCTCGTCCCTTCCCGGTGTGGACGGCGTCACCGTGCAGGGCGGACACCTCGTCCTGGAGACCCGCGCCACCGGCCGGGTGCTGGCCGCCCTCGACCCCCTCACCGGTCTGGACGGTGTCCAGACCCGCACCCCCACCCTCGAGGACGTCTACCTCGAGATCACCGCCCGGCAGACCCAGGCGCCCCTCACCACGAACGACACCACCAACACGAACAACGCAAACAACCAGGAGCAGCAGGCATGAGCGCCTACACCGCGCTGACCACGGCGGGCTACCGCGCCCAGGTCCGGGACAAGACGACCGTCTTCTTCACCTTCGCCTTCCCACTGATCTTCCTCGTCGTCTTCGGACTCGTCTTCCGCGGCCGCAGCGTCGAGGAGAGCGGCTTCTCCTACCTCTCCTACACCGCCGCCGGCGTGCTCTCCTGGGGCGTCGCCAACGCCGCCGTCTTCGGCATCGGGTTCACGCTGATGCAGTGGCGCGCGGACGACATCCTCCGGATGATCCGTATGTCGCCCGCCCCGCTGTCCTCCGTCATCGGGTCCCGCTACGTCCTCGCCCTGGGCGTGGGACTCGTCCAGTCGGTGCTGTTCGTCGGGGTGGCGATGCTTCCCGGGTTCGACCTGGTGCCCGCGTCCCGGTGGCCCCTGCTGATTCCCGTCATGGTCCTCGGCATCACCACCTTCCTGCTGCTCGGGGTGATCATCGGCAGCATCGCCGACACCCCGGAGTCGGTCGCCGGCATCGCCAACTTCCTGATGCTGCCCATGGCCTTCCTGTCCGGGTCGTTCTTCCCGCTGGACGCCATGCCCGACTGGCTGCAGAAGGTCTCGCTGATCATGCCTCTGCGCTATCTCAACGACGCGGTGTCGGCGGCTCTGACCGGCCGCGGCGACCTGTCCGACATCGGCGTAGGGTGCGCGGGGCTCGTCGCGTTCGCCGTCGTCTTCGGGGCAGCCGCGGCGCGCACCTTCCGCTGGACGAAGACGTCATGAACACCACGCCCCGGCTGCTCGCGCACCCGATGGAGGAGGCCCGCGACGCTCTCCAGGCGTTCCTGGGCGACCACTTCGGCGCCGACGCCCCACGGGTTGTGCCGGTCGGTGCCGTCGGCGCGGGGGGCGGGGACGCCGGGGCCCCGGACCCCTGGGCCGCGGACCGTCCGACGGCGCTGGTCCACGTCAGCGCCTCGGCGATCCTGCTCGGCCCGTGGGGAGGCGACGGCAGCGCACCCGCCTGCGGCCGCTGCCTCGCCGTACGGTGGCAGCGGCTGCGCAGCCGCAGCGAGCGCAACGCCCTGGAGACCGGCGGCTTGGACGGGCCCCGCCCGGCGGGCGCCTGGCCCCTGCTCACCAGCCATGTCCAGGACACCGTGGCCGCGCTGTGCGAGGCCCTGCTGCACGGGCCCCGCCCAGTGCCCCCCGCCGAACTTCCGGCGGACCGCGCCCTGCCCCAGGTGACCCGGCTGGACCTGACGAACCTGCTGATCAGGACGTTCCCGCTGCTCGCCGACCCGCTCTGTCCCGACTGCGGCCCCCGGGTTCAGGCACCGGGCAGCGTCCCGCCGCTCAGCCTGGCCCCGTGTCCCAAGCCGGATCCCGGCACCTACCGGCTGCGCTCGGCCTTCGCCTACCCACTCCCCACCGACGCCCTGGCCAATCCGGTCTGCGGCGCCCTGGGGGCCGGCACCTGGACCGACGTCACCTCGTCCACCACCGCTCCGGTGGCCGGCAGCGTGTTCATCCGGGGGTACGCGGGGCTGCACGACGTCACCTGGAGCGGGCAAGAGAACTCCTTCGCCACCAGCCGCCGGCTCGCCTTCCTCGAGGGACTGGAACGGTACGCGGGCACCCATCGGCGCGGCGGCAGCGCGCCGGTCGTCGGCTCCTACGACGAGTTGAAGGCCGACGCGGTCGACCCCGCGGTGTGCGGCCTGTACAGCCCGGAGACCTACCGGGACGACCCCTCGGTCGAGCCCTTCGACCCGGGCCGGCCCATCCCCTGGGAGTGGGGCTGGTCGCTGCGGGACGAGCGCCCCGTACTGGTGCCGTCGCGGCTGGTCTACTACAGCATCCCGCTCGCCGACGACAACTTCGTCTTCGAGTGCTCCAACGGCTGTGCCATCGGCGGGCGTCTGGAGGAGGCGGTCCTGGGCGGCCTGCTCGAACTCGTCGAGCGCGACTCCTTCCTGAACGGCTGGTACGGCGCGGCCCGGCTCCCCCGCATCGACCTGGAGACGGTCGGCAGTCCGACGGCCGCCGCCATGGCCGAGCGGGCCGCCCTGCAGGGCTACGACGTCCATGTCTTCGACAACCGGATCGACCTGGCCATCCCGGCCGTCACCGTGGTCGGCGTCCGCCGGGACGGAGGCCCGGGCACCCTGTCCTTCGCGGCCGCGGCCTCGCTGGACCCGAGGAGCGCGGTCGAGGGGGCCCTGTCCGAAGTGCTGAGCTACATCCCGCACCTGGCCCGGCAGACCGCCGAGCGCCGCGGCGAACTGGAGGCCATGGCCGACGACTTCTTCCTGGTACGTCATCTGAAGGACCACCCCCAGCTCTACGGGCTGCCCCGCATGGCCGAGTACGCGCGCGGCTACCTGGAGCCGTCCGAGGCCCGCCCCTTCGACGAGGTGTACCGGGACTGGGAGAGCCGCGGCCGCCCCCGCACCGGCGACCTGCGCGACGACGTCGCCGTGGTCAGGGACGAACTGGTCCGGGCGGGCCATGACGTCATCGTCGTCGACCAGACCTCGCCCGAGCAGGAGCGGATGGGGCTGCGGACGGTCGGCACGGTGGTGCCGGGACTGCTGCCGATCGACTTCGGCTGGAACCGGCAGCGGGCCCTGCTGATGCCCCGGCTGCGCACCGCGCTGCGACGCGGCGGACACCGGGACCGCGACCTCACCGACGCGGAGATCCGCCGGGCCCCGCATCCCTTCCCGTGAGCCCGTCTCCCGTACCCGGGCCTCCCCGCACCGCGGTGGAGGCCCGGCCGTTCCCCGGAGTCCGCCCATGAACCCGCCGTCCCACCAGGCCCCGGTCCCGGCACGGGCCGGTCACAACGCCCCGCTCGCGACCGATCACGACCCGCTGCCGCCGGGCGCGGGGGACCTCCTCTCCCGCGCCGGGGACGTTCTGCGCCCCGCTCTCTCCCTCTATCTGGACCTGCACGCGCATCCGGAACCGTCCGGACAGGAGGCCCGCACCGCGGACCGCTTCGGCCGCCGACTCGCGGCGGCGACCTGCGAGATCACCCAGGGGGTGGGCGGCCACGGCGTCGTCGGCGTGCTCCGCAACGGGGACGGTCCCCGCGTCTGGCTGCGGGCGGAACTCGACGCGCTCCCGATACGCGAGCGGACCGGGCTGCCGTACGCCAGCCGCAACGAGGCCATGCACGCGTGCGGCCACGACCTGCACCTGGCCGCCGCGGCCGGCGCCGCGGACCTGCTCGCCCGCCTGTCCGACCGATGGCGGGGCACCCTGGTGGTGGTGGGACAGCCGGCCGAGGAGACGCTCAGCGGGGCCGAGGCCATGCTGCGCGACGGACTGTACGAACGGTTCGGCAGCCCCGGCGTCGTCCTCGCCCAGCATGCTGCGCCGCTGCCCTCCGGCACGGTCGCGCTCGCGGCGCGGCAGGCGCCGATGGCGGCGGCCGGCGCGGTGCTCGAGGTGGTGCTGCACGGACAGGGCGGTCATGCCGCCACTCCGCATCTGGCGGTGGATCCGGTCGTCGCCGCGGCCGCCGTCGTCACCCGGCTCCAGAACATCGTCGCCCGCGAGACCGCGCCGGCCGACCAGGTGACCCTGACCGTGGGCACGCTGCGGGCCGGAACGGCCGCCAACGTCATACCGGACCGCGCCGAACTCGGCGTCGGGGTCCGCGCGTCGAGCGAGGCGTCCCTCGACCGGGCGCTGGCCGCGGTGCGCCGCATCGTCCTCGCCGAGAGCGCCGCCGCGGGCGCCCCCCGAGAACCCGAGGTGACCGTCACCTCCCGCTCGGCGGCCCTGCGGTGCGACCCGCACACCACCGACTCGATACGGCGCGCTCACACCGGACTCCTGGGGCCCGGGCGGGTCCTGCCCTGGCCGGGATCGATGGCCACGGAGGACTTCCCCCTGTTCGGGGACGCCGGAGCCGATGTCCACGGGCGGCACGGAGTCCCGCTGGTCTACTGGATGCTGGGCGTGGTGGGCGCGGACGAATGGCGCCGGGCAACGGCCAACGGCCCCGACGCCTCACCACCCCCGGCCCCGAACCACTCCCCGTACTTCGCCCCCCACATCGGCAGCGCCCTGCGTCCCGCGATCGCGGCGCTGACGATCGCGGCACTCGACCGGTTCGCGGCCACGTGAGAAACCGGCGCCGGAAGAGGGGCCGCGGGCAGTGGGAGTCACGCCTGGGACCTGTCCGGCGCTGCAAGTGCTCGTACGTCAGGACATATACAGACAAGCCCGCCCGCCCCCGCTGCACTGGGCGCGGGAGCGGGCGGGCCTGCACCAGCCTTACGGCTTCACACGCAGAACCTGCGGGTCGTGGTCGCTGACCTGGTCGGCGAACTCGGAGTTGATGTGCACCACGTCGTAGGTGACGCTGTTCAGCATGCTGGGGTTGACCATCATGTGGTCCAGCACCTGCGAGTTGCCCTGGAAGACGTAGGAGTAGCGCTCGTCCACCGGCAGGGTGTTCATCATGTCGGTGAGCTGCTTGCCGTCACCGGTCAGGGTCTTCATCGCGGAGGAGAACTGGTAGTCGTTGAAGTCGCCCAGCGAGACGATGAGGGCCTTGGGGTCGGCGGCCTCGAGCTTCTTGACGAAGGCGTTCTCCAGCGTGGCCTGCTTGTTCCGCTGGATCTCGGAGCTGCGGACGGGCTCCTGGATGCGGCCGGCGATGTTCTGGTCGCCGCCCTTGCTGTTGAAGTGGTTGGCGATCACGAAGATCTTCTTGCCGGTCTTCGAGAGGAACTCGCCGACCAGCGGCTTACGGCTGCTGTTCCACGCCTCGTTGGTGGGGTCGATCCGCCCGGGCGAGACGGTCAGGTGGGCGTCCTTGCCCTTGCCGGCGACGTCGACGGCGGTGAGGGAGTCGCCACCCGGCCGGTCGACGAAGCTGACCCGCTTCGGGTCGAACAGGAAGACGGTGCGGATGTTGCCACCCGGCTGGCCGCCGTCCTTGTTGTTCACCGGGTTGATCTGACGGTACTCGTAGCGCGGGCCGCCCGCGGCGACGATGGCGTCGGTGAGCTTGGCCAGCGTCTTGTCGGGGTCCACGGTGCCGTCGTCGACGGCGCCGCTGTTGTCCTGGATCTCCTCGACGCCGACGATGGCGGGCGCGCGGAGGTTGGTGACCAGGTTGTGGCCGAGCCGGTCGAACTTGGCCTGCGAGTCGCTCGGCGCGAGGTTCTGCACGTTGTACGTGCCGATGGTGACCTCGTTGGACTTCGGCTGGCTGGCGACCCCGGGCTTGAGGCCGTTGTCCTTGTGGGTGCCGAGCTTGCGGGCCTCGAGGATGTAGGTGCCGGCGAACTGGCTGTAGTCCAGCGGACCCTCGGTGACGCCGGTGAGCTCGTCGCCCACGTTGGCCATCGGGAACGGGTCCGTGGTGTTGATCGCCTGGACCTGGAGACGCGCCACGTTCGGGTCGTCGTAGCCCGGGTAGTAGACGCCGCCGCGCTTGGTCTTGTTGTGGGTGGGGTCGGCCGTGACCCACAGCTCGTGGTAGGCGTCCGTGGCGTCGACGACGCGGACGTCGGAGACCTGGACGTTCATGCCCTCGAGGGACTCGTAGAAGTCCAGGGCGTACTTGGTCGGCTCGAGGTCGAGGTACTCGATGCTGCCGTTGCTGTCACCCTTGGGGGACCACGCGGCAGGGATGCTGTTCTTGTCGAGGACGACCGGGGCCGGCAGCGGGTTGCCGCTGGACAGCACGGTGACCGTCGGCTTGATGATCTCGGTGATCGACTGGATGCCGCCGTCGTAGCCGCCCGGGTAGTACTCGGAGACCACACCGGAGACGGTGACGCTGTCGCCGACCTTCACCGTGGGGGTGGAGCTGGTGTAGACGAAGATGCCCTCGCTGGTGCGGGGGTCGTTGTCCGGGTTGGGGTCCTGCATCCAGAAGCCCTTGGACGTGGAGGACGTGCTGGTGGTGCGGACACCGGTGACGATGCCGGTGACGTCCTTGACGTCCTTGGTGGCGAGCGGGGAGCGCCGGGTGGTGCCCTGGATGTCGTGGATCTTCGCCGAGATCGCGTCGGCGGGGGGCGTCGGGGTCGGCGTCGGGGAGGGGTCGCCACCGCCGGGGCCGCCGGCCTCGCCACCGGAGTTCTCCGGAGTGGGGTCACCCGCGGCGAAGTCGGCCGCGTTGTCGTCGGTGTCGACCAGGGTCTTGCGGGCGACCGAGGCGGTGTTGCTCGCGCCGGCGGCCGGGCCGGAGCCCTCGTGGACGACGGCGGTGCCGAAGCCGACCAGGTCCTTGATGCGGGGGTCGGCGGCGCAGTCGGCCTTGGTGACGCAGGTCAGCAGGTCGGTGCCCTGGACCAGCGCGACGGTGCCGGTGGTGCCCGACATGTTGATGTTGCCGGTGGCGTCCGGGGTCGGCAGGGCGGTGGTGCCGCCGGTGCCCGCGGCCTCCTGGATCAGGTAACGGCCGTTGCCGGCAAGGGAGCCGGTGAGACGGGTGGCCTGCCACTTGGTGGTCGGGCCGGGGTTGCCCGACAGGTACTGGACGGTGTAGCCGGAGAGGTCCAGCGAGCCGGAGCCGGCGTTGGCGAGCTCGATGAAGTCGTTGGTGAGGGTGGCGCCGGAGTTGCCGCCGCCTCCGTAGACCTCGGATATGACAGCGTCGGCCGACGGGGTGGCGAAGGCGGAGTGGACGCCCACTCCGGCCAGCACCACCGAACCGGTGATCGCCAGCGGGATCAGCCGCTTGCGCAGAGAAGTCGCGCGGTGTCTTGCACGGCGGGGCGTTTCAGCGCTGGAGTTCGACACAGGAAGGGTCTCCTTGGGAGCCGGGGAAACATGAGGGCGCGTGGGGGAGCGCCGACCGACCCGGATCCGCTGTCGACGGCCGGGGTCTGGCACGCGCTCAAGCTACGCGCATAGATACGTCCGGAAAAAGGCTGAGGGCTAAACGCTTGGCAAACTGTTATCCGGCACCTGGCTCGCCCGACGCCCGGTGCGGGTGGCGACATGACCAGGGGTGAGCCGATCCGATGGGTGCGACGGCAGGCTGCGCCTTGCGTCGGCCGAGTGGCGAGGTGACACCCGTTCAGAGAGGAACGGCGGGAGGCGGTCAGCCGAGTGTGAAGCCGGCGCGGCTACCCAGGTCCGCGACGGTGCAGTACACCGCGAACTGGGTGTAGACACCACAGACTTCCGTTCAATGGGATGCTTCGGGATCGTCGGCGCAGCCGGTGGAACGCCACAGCACACCAGGCCAGATGTCCAGCAGACGCTGCGGCTCCACCCCGCATCCCAGCGCCAGAACGTGAACGGCGGTCAACGAGGGTTTCCTCATCTCGAGACCAATGGGTAAGCAGTTGGTCGCGGCAGGGGCAGGTGCGGAGTTCGGAAACTCATCGCCGCTGTTCGGCGACGGCCTTCGCGACGAACCGCGGACCGGCGGAAGCTTGTCGTCCCCAGGTCGTCGGCCTCGACGACTGCGGGCAGGGACCCGCCGGGTATCAGCCTGGGATTCCGGCGCTCACCAGCGGATTCGGCAGCGGCTGGTAGCGGGCCGCCGCGCCGTCCGCGCCCGTCCAGCGCAGCAGCAGGT
This sequence comes from Streptomyces sp. NPDC093064, assembly GCF_044754605.1. Classification (NCBI taxonomy): domain Bacteria; kingdom Bacillati; phylum Actinomycetota; class Actinomycetes; order Kitasatosporales; family Streptomycetaceae; genus Streptomyces; species Streptomyces sp. NPDC093064. The sequence goes on along the minus strand of NZ_JBIVPK010000010.1, from coordinate 155,829 downwards.
TCGTCTTGCCGGGCACGGTGGGCGAGGTGAGCAGGGTGGCGGCCTCGGGCAGGTCGTGGCGCGCGAGTTCACGGCGGGCAGCGGGCCAGGGGTCGAGACCCGGGTGGCGCTCGGCGAGGGCGGCGGCGATCTCGCTGAGGTGGTTGACGACCAGGCAGTACACCAGCCGCTCCCATCCGGCGGCCCGGGAGACGTCCGGCAGCAGTTTGACCCCTTCCGCGTCCCGGAAGAGTGCCTGCACGGGCAGGCCGGCGGCGTCCACCGCGATCAGCGAGTTCTGCAGATGGGCCTCCAGGACGACACCGTGCCGCGCGAAGGCCCCGAGGGCGGGGGGTATCACCTGACGCAGGTACGCCTCCCACCACAGCGCCGGGTCCGCCGGGCCGTCCAGCGGGTTGCCGTCGAAGCCCTCGGCGAGGGCCGCGGCGAGCAGCGGGGTCGCGCCGGGCACCAGATGCCCGGCGAGCCCGTCGCGGACGACGACGGCCAGTTCCTCGAAGGCGAAGGCGGCGGTGCGGTAACCGCGGTCGGACAGCCAGGCCGCCGGACCGCCCAGCCGTGCGAAGGCGGTTGTGACGGCCGTGTCCGTGCGGCGCAGCTTCAGCAGGTCGTGCCGCCACAGCCGCCGTACGTCGTTGGTGATCCGCACGTCCAGACTGAACTTCAGGAAGAGGTCCGCGTCCGGGACGTGGACGGTGCGGACCGCCGCCGTGGGCCACACCGCTCGGGCCGTCGTGCCCAGCCGCAGCAACCGCCCGTCGGCGAAGGCCCCGGCGAGGTCGCGGCCGACCAGTTCGAGCTGCCAGGGGTGGGCGGGCAGCAGCCGGTAGCCGGGCGGGGCCTGGCCCAGCGCGTCGAGCTCCGAGGTGTCGCCCTCCTCGGCGACCACGTCCTCGCGCACCCCGAGCAGCACCAGGGGGAAGCGGGCGTGCGCCTCGGGCGCGTACGGCAGCCAGGAGGCGACCGGGCCGCCACCGCGCGCCTTGGGCGCCGGATGGTACGGGTGGCCGGTGACGAGCGCCTGCTCGGAGCGGATGTACGGGTCCTCGGGCGCCGGCGCGCGGTGGCGGGCGGCGAGCAGCGCCGCCACCGCCTCCCGGCTGTCGATCATCTCGGCGGGCAGTTCGTCGTTGGGCACGCCGGTGTGCCGACGCAGCTCCTCGGCCACGAGTTTGACCAGTTCCGGGTGGTCGATCCGCTGCCAGCCGCCCTCCGCGTACACCTCCGGCGCGGTGGGCCGCCGCCCGTCGCGCACCCGCAGCAGCCCGTCCCCGCCCGGCAGCCGGTACGTCCGCCGTCCGCCCGGATCCGGATACGGCCGCGCGACCTCGCGGATCAGGCAGTTCAGCAGGGGCGCGGCCGCGTACGCGTCCGCGCGCTCCGCGATCTCGTCGGTGGGGGGCGTGAGCTCCATGCGTTTTACTCGGTCCGTTCGGTCCATAAGTCCACACGGTGCGAAGGTGATCAGTATGTCTGCCCGGCACGCGCCGACCTGACGCCCGCCCGCTATCGGAGGAGTCCGACCGTGCACCGTCCCCCAGCCACCGACACCGAGGTCGCCGAGGAGCTGGCCGCCGTGCGGCCCGACCTGGTCTCACGGTACGCGGCGCGGCTGCACGGCGCGCGGGCCGCCGTACTGACCCGGCTGTGGCGCGCACTCGCCCACGAGCCGCTGCCGTGGGTCACCGGCCGGGAACGCACACGGGACGCGCTCGTCCTGCGGCTGCGCGACGGCCGCCGGCTGGAGGGACCGCCGTCCGACCCGTACGCCACCTCCGCGTACGTCACGTCCGTACGTCTGGGCGGGACGGCCCACGAGGATCCGGCGCGGCTGATGAGGGACCTCGCCGTGCCGCACGGCGACTCGCTCGCCGCCGAACTCGGGCACAGCGTCGCCTCGCTGGCGCTGTCGCGGGCCGATCAGCCACCTCGGGGCGAGGGACATCCGGAGGAATGGCCGGTGGCGGACTGGCAGTGGGAGCAGCGGGTGGTCGACGGCCACCCCTTCCACCCCAACTGCCGTTCCCGACCCGGTTTCTCGGTCGCCGAGCAGCTCGCGTACGGGCCCGAGCACCGGCCGTCGGTCGAGCTGGGCCTGCAGCCGGTGCCGGAGCGGGAGTGCCTGGTGCGCGGGGCGTGGCCGGAGGACCTGCGGGACGGGGGGCGGCTGCTGATCCCCGTGCACCCCTGGCAGGTGGCGCATGTGCTCAAGCAGCCGCGTGGGGAACGTGCCCTCGCGGCCCATCCGCTGATGTCGCTGCGGACTCTGGCCGTGCCCGGCGGGCTCCATGTCAAGACCTCGCTCAGCGCCCGGCTGACGTCCTCGGTCCGGGACATCTCGGTCGGCTCGGTGGCCGCCTCCGCCGCCCTGTCGGACTTCGCCGTGGACCTGGCGGCCCGCACGGACGGCCTGCTGCACATCACGCGCACCCTGGGCGCGGCCACCGCGGGCTCCCCCGATCTGGCGGCCCTGTGGCGCGAGTCGCCGCGGACGTACGCCGCCCCCGGGGAGCACGTGGTGCCGGTGGCGGCGCTGCCCACCACGGACCTGCCCGACTCGCCCGTCTGGACGGCCGAGTTCACACGCCTGGCGCTGGCCGTCGGACTGCGTCTGCTGGAGTTGGGGGTGGCACTGGAGGCGCACGGCCAGAACCTGCTCGTCGTGCTGTCCGGGTCCGGCTACCCGCTGCGGCTGGTCTACCGCGACCTCGCCGACATCCGGATCAGCCCGGCCCGGCTGACCCGGCACGGCATCGCCGTACCGGAGTTGCCCGCCCGGAACCTCACCGACGACCCGACCGCCCTGCGCCGCAAGCTGTTCGGCTCGCTGGTGGCGGGCGCGCTGGCGGGCACGGCCGGATCGGCGACAGCGCTGCGGACGGCGCTGGAGCCGGCCGTACGAGACCTGCCCCACACCCCGGATGTAGAAGCTCTGCGCGAACAGCCGCTTCCGGCAAAGGCGTTGACGCTGATGCGGCTGTCTCCCGGCACACCCGGCGACCTGTGGACCGGGCTGCCCAACCCGCTCGTTTTGATCCCCGGCACGTCCGGTCAATAGGATCCGCCGATGATCACAAGACAACGGCTGGCGGCAGGAGTCTGTGCTCTGCTCGCCGCCCTGACGGCCGGGATGGCCTTTCCCGCCGGTGCGACAGCCGACGAGATGGAGGGGCAGGATGCCCCGAAGGTCGAACTCGTCCTGGACGTCAGCGGTTCCATGCGGACCCGGGACATTGACGGCGGGACGCGGATGGCCGCGGCCAAGCAGGCGTTCAACGAGGTGCTCGACGCGACCCCCGAGGAGGTCCAGCTCGGTATCCGCACGCTTGGTGCCAACTACCCGGGCAACGACCGGCAGACGGGCTGCAAGGACACCGCTCAGCTCTACCCGGTCGGTCCGCTGAACCGCACCGAGGCCAAGACGGCGGTGGCGACGCTGGTGCCGACCGGCTGGACCCCGATCGGACCGGCGCTCCAGAAGGCGGCCACGGACCTCGCCGGCGGCAACGGCATGCGCCGGATCGTCCTGATCACCGACGGCGAGGACACCTGCCAGCCGCTGGACCCGTGCGAAGTGGCCCGCGAGATCGCGGCCAAGGGCATCGGGCTGACCATCGACACCCTCGGCCTGGTGCCGGACGCCAAGACCCGCGACCAGCTCATCTGCATCGCGGAGGCGACCGGCGGCACCTACACCTCCGTGCAGCACAAGGAGGAACTCAGCGACCGTGTCGGCCAGTTGGTCGACCGGGCGGCAGACCCGGTGGTGACGCCGGTGGCCACGGAGGGCGCCACCGAGTGCGCGAAGGCGCCGACGCTCAAGTCCGGCCTCTACACCGACCGTGAGGAGTTCGGGCAGCAGCGCTGGTACCGGGTGGACGTCAATCCCGGTCAGGAGCTGCGGGCCTCGGTGAGCGTCGCCGCGGACCGGGCCGTCGACCCGGACTACGGCCTGCTGGTGCGGGCCGTGACGGAGCGCGGCCGGGAGATCGTGCGCGGTGAGGCGGCGGGCAACGGCCGTACGGACGTGATCTCCACGGGTCTGCGCTACCCGAAGCCGAAGAGCGACGACGAGAGCGCCCCGGCCGAGACCGTGTGCCTTCAGATCACCAACGCCTTCTCGGCGGCCTCCGGAGTGAAGACCACGCCGGGCCTGCCGCTGGAGCTGACCGTCGACGTGGTGGACGGTCCGGGCAAGTCGAGCGACGTGGCCTCCTTCGGTCTCGGCCGCGGCTGGTGGCTGCTCGGCGCGCTGGTGCTCACCGGCTTCGTCGCGGGCCTGCTGTGGGGCTGGGTGTCGCGTTGGCGAGTCGCGATCTGGAGGACGAACTGATGCGTATCACCCGTGTATTGGGCGCCACCCTGCTGGCGCTCGGGCTGGCCGCGGGCCCCGCGGCAGCCGCTTCTTCGCCCTCGGCGGACCCGTCCGGCGACAGCGGGGCGCCCAGCCAGGCGGGCACCTCGTTCCGTAGCGCCACCGAGATCGAGCAGGGGCAGCAGGCCACCGCCAGCGGCTCCACGGGCGACTACATGTACTGGTCGTTCGCCGCGGACGCGGGGCAGCGCCCCACCGTCAAGGCGACGGTGAAGCTGCCCGAGGCGCACGCCTCGCAGACCTGGCAGATCGACGTCTACGACGGTCTGCGGCGCCGCCAGTCCTGCCAGTACGGCGCCCAGACCCGCACCGCCGCCCAGGGCACGGCCTCGGTCGAACTCGCCTGCGTGCTGCGCACGGTGCGGGCCTGGTCGGAGCCGTGGGCCAACGACCCGCTGCCGGGCACGTACTACATCCGGCTCACGGTGGCCGGTCTGCCCGCCTCCGACCTGGGTCTGCCGGTGAGCGTCGAGGTGCGGGCCGACTCCAAGGACATCGGCGGCGTCGCGGCGGTGGACGGCTCGCTCGCGCAGCCGCTGACCCCGGGCATCGCGGTCAAGTCCGAGCAGGACGGCAGCGATGCGCAGGACGCCCAGGGTTCGAAGAAGTCGGCCGTGCTGTCCAGCATCGAGCCGGACGGCGGCTGGTCCTCCAACTGGTGGTCCGACCGGTGGGTGTGGACCGGGATCGGCGGCGTGCTCGCCGCGCTCGCGGGCATCGGCGGCTACGCGCTGACGCGCGGCGCGGGACGCCCGTCGCGGATACCGCCGGGCGTCTGACGGCAGTTCCGCCCGACAACACCTCGGAAGGCCCGCTCCTCCTTTGGAGCGGGCCTTCCCTCATGTCTCGCGCAACACCTTGGCCGCCGCGCCGTCCCCGCTCACCTCGACGCGCCCGTCCCGCACCGCGTCCGCCAGGCCCAACTCCCCGCGGCTGACGGCCGTACACGTGACGGAGTCGAGAGCCAGCCGGGCGTCCGGCTCCACCGGCGCGGGTCCGTACCCGTAGAGCGGGCCCTCCGCGGCGCCCACGTGCAGATGGAAGTTGCCTTCCTCCAGGTAAACTTCGACGACGCCCGCCCCGATCCCCGCCTCCTCCAGGGCGCGCAGCAGGGGCAGCGCGAACCAGTGCGCGCGCAGCGCGTCGGTGGGCCGCCGCTCCCCCAGCTCCGTCTGCCCCCACTCCCCGAGCGCCCGCAGTACCCTCAGCAACTCACGCCCCCGGGGGGTGAGTTCGTAGACGTGGGCGGCTCCGGGCGGCGGCAGCCGGCGCCGGGTCGTCAGCCCGTCCCGTTCCATGTCCTTCAGCCGTGAGGCGAGCATGTCCGTGCTCACGCCCGGCAGGTCGGCGTGCAGATCGGTGTACCGGCGCGGACCGGCCAGCAGCTCCCGGACGATCAGCAGGGTCCAGCGGTCGCCGACGGCATCGAGCGCGCGGGCGGCTGAGCAGAACTGGTCGTAGCTACGGCGAGGTGACATGCGACGCAGTGTAGACGGGTTGTTGGACTTTCCAAGCTCCTGCTTGGTAAAACCAAGCAGGAGCAGCTACCGGAGGGGAAGCGGCGCATGGAGTTCCGGCAGTCGAGCAAGCTGAGCGAGGTCTGTTACGAGATCCGCGGCCCGGTGATCGAGCACGCCGACGCGCTGGAGGAGGCCGGCCACAGCGTGCTGCGGCTGAACACCGGCAACCCCGCGCTGTTCGGCTTCGAGGCTCCGGAGGAGATCCTCCAGGACATGATCCGGATGCTTCCGCGGGCGCACGGCTACACCGACTCGCGCGGTGTCCTCTCCGCCCGCAGGGCCGTCGCCCAGCGCTACCAGACCCTCGGCCTGCAGGTGGACGTCGACGACGTCTTCCTGGGCAACGGCGTCTCGGAACTGGTCTCGATGGCCGTGCAGGCTCTGATCGAGGACGGCGACGAAATCCTCGTGCCCGCACCGGACTTCCCGCTCTGGACGGCCGTGACGACGCTGGCCGGCGGCAAGGCGGTCCACTACCTGTGCGACGAGCAGGCCGACTGGTACCCGGACCTGGACGACATGGCCTCGAAGATCACCGACCGCACGAAGGCCGTGGTCGTCATCAACCCCAACAACCCCACCGGTGCGGTCTACCCCAAGGAGGTCCTGGAGGGCATCTGCGACCTCGCCCGCCGCCACGGCCTGATGGTCTTCGCCGACGAGATCTACGACCAGATCCTCTACGACGACGCCGTCCACCACTCCACCGCCGCGCTCGCCCCCGACCTGGTCGTCCTCACCTTCTGCGGCCTGTCCAAGACCTACCGCGTGGCCGGCTTCCGCTCCGGCTGGCTGGTGGTCACCGGCCCCAAGCAGCACGCGAAGGACTATCTGGAGGGCCTGACCATGCTGGCCTCCATGCGCCTGTGCGCCAACGCCCCAGCCCAGTACGCGATCCAGGCCGCCCTCGGCGGCCGCCAGTCCATCCGCGAACTGACCGCACCGGGTGGCCGACTGCACGAACAGCGGAACGTGGCCTGGCAGAAGCTCAACGAGATCCCGGGCGTGACGTGCGTGAAGCCCGGGGGCGCGCTGTACGCGTTCGCCCGCCTGGATCCCAAGGTCCACCGGATCCACGACGACGAGAAGTTCGTCCTGGACCTCCTCCTGCGGGAGAAGATCCAGGTGGTCCAGGGCACCGGCTTCAACTGGCCGGCCCCCGACCACTTCCGCATCCTCACACTCCCCCACGCGGACGTCCTGGACACGGCCATCAGCAGGATCGGCCGGTTCCTCGGCGGGTACCGGCAGTAGGCCCGGGCGCCGCGCGGCTTGGGCCCGCAGCCGGTCCGGGTCCGAGGTCGATCCGGGCCCGCGATGGGTCCGGCCCGGGGTCGGTCCGGCCCGGGGTCGGTCCGGGCCCGGAGTCGGTCCGGGCCCCTTCCGGCCAGGGGAAACCCCTTCGAGCCCGCGACCTGGGCTGTGTTACGGTCCGGGGGCCGGCCGCGGGACTTCGGTGCGACTTCCGGAACCTGCCTATGAAGCAATGATTCGCAGCTCGTGCCCCCATTCCCCGGCCGGCCCCGGCAAGGGAGTGCCGGCCGCCGGCTCCGGCAGGGGGCCGCGAATGAACGGGTGGGTGCATGGACGGGGGCATGGAGTCGTCCGGGGATCCGATCGCGGCCGAGGACGTACTGCTCTTCGTCAACGCCGCGATCACCGCGACCGGCCAGCGCGAGTTCCGCTCCGACGCGGCGGCCCAGCGGCTCTCCCTCGACTTCCTGCACGCCTACACACTGGGCAACTACCGCGACCTCTACGCGGGCGTGCTCGCCCTCGACATCAACGACCACAACGCGGCGCTGATGATCCGCCGGCTGCTGGAGACCGCCGGCGAGGCCACCGCGGACCAGCGTCGCAGCGAGGGTCGGCTGATCGCCGGACGGCTGGCGCTGCTGCCGCCGCAGCGCGTCTACGGGCTCTTCGGCGCACTGCGCCGCTCCGGGGTGAACAACCGCCGCACCCGCGCCCTGCTGCGCGACTGGCTGGCCGGCCGGCCCGATCCGGCCCTCGACGCCGTCAAGTACCGCAACGGCCTCAAGCGGGCGCTGCGCCACGCGCATCTGGCGCTGGACGACGAACTCGGCGTCTTCCTCTTCGCGCCGCACAGCCGTGCCCGCTACGACACACCCCTCCTGGAGGCCTGGCGGCGGGCGCACTACGAGCAGGCGGCGCTCTACGAGCTCCCGTACACCGTCGCGGAGGGCTTCGCGGCCAGGCACGGCATACCGCGCGGCGTGTTCCTGGAGCGCATCGCCCCTCGGCTGACCCGCCTGGAGACACTGCGGCTCCAGGAGGCGGCACGGCAGCACGGTCCCGCGGCGGCGCGGGCGATGGCGGCCGACCTGCCCCGGATGCCGCTCACCCGGCTCGCCGGGTACGTGCTCTCCCTTCCCGCCCCGGAGCGGGTCGCCCGGCGCGAGGAGCTGACCGGCGCGCTGCGCACGGCCGCCCGGCGGACGGCGGGCCGGCACCGGGGAACGTGGGGCCGGGTGGCCGCAGTCCTGGACGACAGCTTCTCCTCCTCGGGTTCGGGCGTGAAGCGGCGCCGGCCGCTGGCGGTCGCCCTGGCCTGCCACTACCTGCTCGAAGCGCTCGCCGGCCACTACACCGGGCTGTGGACCTCCGGCCGCGGCGACGCGCTCCTGGCCCACCCCGTCGGCCCGACCCCGCTGGGTGAGCGGATCCTGGACGCGCTGGAGTCGGCACCGGAACGCCTGGTGATCGTCTCCGACGGCTGGGACAACTCTCCTCCCGGACTGGCCGGCGAGGTGCTCCGCATCTGGCGCACCCGCCTCGACCCGGCCCGCCGCACCGGCGTGGTCCACCTCAACCCCGTGTACGACGCAGAGGACTTCGACGTGCGCCGGCTGTCCGCGCGGGTGCCGACGGCGGGCATCCGCGACGCGGAGGACCTGCCCGCGCTCGTCGAGATCGCGCAGTTCGCCGAGGGCCGGACCGGCCTGGCCGATCTGACGGCCTACCTGGACGCCCGCGCGGCGCGGCTCACCGCCGCCGCGGACCGGCGGGCGGAGAGGAACCCCCGATGACACCACACGGACTGCTCGACGGGCTGGAGACCCGTCCCTCGCAGGTGTGGGGCGCCGTACGGCTGGTCCCGCTCGTGCGGGCCGAGGCGATCCACGACCTGCGCCTGCACCCGCGGATCCACGACGGTGCGGGCGTGGTCGACCTGGGCCGGGGGCGGAACTACTGCTCCTACATCCCGCACAGTTTCATCGCCGACTGGACCGGGGACGGCTCGCCCGCCGCGGCCTACGGAACACAGCTGACCGACGGGCGGCCCGAGTGGGAAGTCGCGGGCGCACGACTGCACTTCCACCGCCGGATGGCACGCCGGGAGGCCCGGCACCGGCTGCGTTTCCTGCCGCTCCACCTCGCGCTGGAGGGCTATCTCGCGCTCCACTTCGGCGGGCCCGCCATCGCCTGGGAGCAGTGGTCGCACCGAGCCGTGCGTCAGGGACTCTCCCCGCGTGTCGAGGCCGCCTACCTGGGCACGGAAGTACCCGGACTGGCCGACGCCCTGCGGGTCTTCGAGATCCACCCGGGCCAGTGCGGCGTACTGATCCATCTGGCCGACGCGCCGGCCGCGGCGTTCGTGGTGCCGCACCCGGAGGACTACCGCACCCTGCACCCGACCCTGCTCCAGGACCTCTACGGCGACCTCGTGTACCACTACGCCACCCTGATGCCTCCCGTCACGGACTTCAACGCCCGCATCCCCGACACCCGGATCGGCACGCTCGACGACCTGCGGGAGGCCGCGGCGCAACAGACGGCACAGTGGGCCGACTTCCACGACACCACGGTGGCGGCCGGACTGCTGGACCAGCCGAGCACCTGGCAACCGGTCCGGCGCATGGGCCGCTTCACGCTCTCCCGCTTCCTGCCGCCGTTCCGCCCCAAGCAGGACAACCACATCGGCGAGGCGATCACCGACGAACAGGGCCGGACCGTCTACCTCAAGACGTTCCGCCTCTCGGAGAACCAGGTCCGCCGAGGCCACCTCCTCACGCACCTCGCCGCTCACGACTGGCACCTCCCCGCCACCGCCACCGCCCTCGGCCTGACCGAGCCCCAACTGGCCCTCCGCCTGGAGACATCCGGCTTCGCCCACCTCCTCCGCCAGGACGTCCTGGACCACTACCGCAAACAGAGCCGCACCAAAAACCCCTGACCGGAAACGGAGTAGAGAACATGAGCGCCGCCGCCACGGAGGCCGAGGCCCGCAGAAGGCGCACGCGCTACCCCGTCACCCTGGCGGTCACCATCGGCTGCTACGTGCTCGCAGCGATCGCGGGGATGTTCTTCCTGACGAACCACGTCGGCACCGTTCTCCAGGTCCTTCTGTGGATTGTGCACTGCGTTGTCCTCACCCTGCTCATCGAGAAGCTGGGGGCCAAGGAATCGAGCCTGTACGCCGCGCTGTTCATCGTGGTCACCTCGCTGCTGTCCGTAACCGTCGCCGGCATCGCCCGCGACGACCTCACTCTTGAGCAGCGAGGCGAAACGGTCACGGTCACGGTCGTGAAGAAGTGGCTCGACCCGCCCGGTGTGAGCAAGTCCCGTGACTACAACTACGAACTGAAGCACCAGGACGGCACCAAGGTCCTGGGCCCCGCCCTGAGAACGGCCAAGGATCGTTTCGACGTCGGCGCGGTGCTGACGGTGATCGAGGACCCCGCCGGCGAACTCCGCCCTCAGACACCGGATCAGGCGGGCGCAACGGGCAACGTGCTCGCTGCCGGGGGTTCGCTCTCGCCGCGATCGGCGCCGGCGGCTGGATGACCTGGCGGGGCTCGGACGCCGCGAGGCGACGGGACCGATGGAAGAAGGCAACCCCCGACCACGAGGCTCTCGCCCGGCAGGCGGAGCAGGAAGAGAAGCTGCGCGAGGCTCTGCGTACGTATCCCGTCGACCGTCGTGGCTACATCAAGGTGCCCCCGGAGGACTACCCCGACCTGTCGCAGCAGCGGGCGGCCCGCATCGCCTGGGAGACGGGGCTGCGGGCTGAAGCGTGGGGGAACAAGGGGTCATGGCGGTTCAAGGAGAGCGTGGTCGAGGAAGTGCCGCTCGACTAGTGCGGGTCGTCCGGGTCGGGAGGCGTTTCCCAGGGGAACGACGCGAAAGTGAGGGGTTCCTCGTCCCGTTCCGTGTCGTCGTCCTGTTCGCGGCGGGTCAGGTGGCCGAGGACGACGATCGCGCCGAGCAGCAGGCCGATCAGGCAGATCAGGGCGAGGACGAGCGTGGCCAGGCTCAGCAGGGTGTAGCCGACCAGGTGGGCCAGTATTCCGATCGGGTCCAGGCATCCGCACGCCAGCATGCCGATACGTTCCCCGCTGGTGGCGCGGTCGGGACGCCGCGTTGCCGATCCGTGCTCCGAAAGTGCCCGGGCCGCGATGCCCCGCCGTGGGCGTGAGTCCGCCGGAGCGGGGGCGCGGGCTCGTAGCCTGTGACGCATGGGTGATCTCTTTCTCGTACGGCACGGGGAGACCGAGTGGTCGCGGTCCGGGCGGCACACCGGATGGACGGACCTGCCGCTCACCGAGCACGGGCGGGAGGAGGCGCGGCGGCTGGTCCCGTTGATCCGCTCGCACCGGATCGGGGCCGCGTTCGTCAGCCCGTCGCAGCGGGCGCGGGAGACGGCCGAGCTGATCGGCGTCCACGACGCGCGGGTCGACGCGGATCTGCGGGAGTGGGACTACGGCGGCTACGAGGGCGTCACGACCGTCGAGATCCAGCGGACGCGGCCCGGCTGGTTCCTGTTCACGGACGGGGTCGCCCCGGGGCCGCCGGAGCATCCCGGGGAGAGCGTGGAGCAGGTCGGGGAGCGGGCCGACCGGATGCTGGGCAAGGTGGACGCCGCGCTCGCCAACACGGAGGGGGCCGTCGTGCTGGTGGCCCACGGGCACTTCCTGCGGGTGCTCACCGCCCGGCGCCTCGGGCTGCCGCCGTCGGCGGGCGCGCTGTTCCAACTGGCCACGGGCGCGGTGTGCCGGCTGGGCACCGAGCACGAGCGGCCGGTGATCGCGGGCTGGAACATCCGGGCGGCCCCGTCCGCGTAAGCGGCCGCGGCTCGTTGTCGGACCCGGGTCGTAGTCTTCGAATGGGCCGTTCGACGGCTGTTCGAGGATTCAGGGAGGCCGCGCCGTGACACGACCGCCTACCGCCGCGCAGCGCCGCGTCATCGACGCCGCCGACGCCGTGACCGGCCGGCTCAGGGGTACGGAGGCGCAGCTCGCGGCGCTGGTGAAGCGGGGGCTCGCCTTCCGGCATCCGCGGCCGCCGCACGATCACTTCCTCACCCCGGCCGGGCATCGGATACGGGAGGCGGAGGAGGAGACAGCGGCGGCGGAAAGGGCACCCGCCGTCGGGGAGACGCCCGCTGGTACCGGCGTGTTCTCCGCCCGCGTCGGCGGTGAGGAGGACCCGTACGACGGTCCCGGGCGGGTACGCGAGGTGCACAGCGCCTGGCAGGGGCTGCTGGAGCTGCGCCGGATGACCAATCCGGACGGTGCCGTCGAACGGCCCTGCGGCTGGGAGCGGACGCATCTGGTGCGGGCCGCCGCGCTCGCCCTGGAGGCGGCGGGGCAGCGGCCCGCAGGGCCGGACGCGGACGGCTACCGGGTACGGGCGACCCCGCAGCCGGAGGCAGTCGCGGTGTACGGGCCGGACGGCGCGGCGCTGCGCGCGTGCGCAGCCGCGCTGGAGCGGGCGGGCTGGCAGGCCGGGGAGTACACCGAGCCCAGGACCAGGGCCCGGTACCTGCTGGCGTCGCCGCGCAGGGTGTGACGGACGTGCCAGGATCGGTGGGTCCGAGCGGCGTACGAGAAGGGGACGCAGTGAGCGAGCCGTTTTCCGTCCGGGTGACCGTCCGCGGTTACGAGGCCGATGTGCAGGGGCACCTCAACCAGGCCGTGTACCTCAACTACGCGGAGCACGCCCGCTGGTCGCTGCTCCAGGCGGCCGGGATCAGCCAGGCGGGCCTCGTGTCCGGCGGCGTGGGGCCGGTGGTCCTGGAGACGACGATCCGCTACCTGCGGGAGCTGCTGGCCGGCGACGAGGTCGACGTGACCTGCGCCTTCGAGTGGGGCGGGGGCAAGACCTTCCGGATCCTCCAGACGATCCGGAAGGCCGACGGCACGGTGGCGGCCGAGATCGACGCGGTCGGCGGCCTCCTGGACCTCAAGGCGAGGAGACTGGTGCCCGCCCCGCACGACCGCTTCAAGCAACTGGCGACGGAGCCCGCCCTGTTCGGGCTGTGAGACGCACGGCGGGAGGGGCACGGCACGGCGGCCGTACCCCTCCCGAAGATCGGCGCGGCGGCCGGACCCCTGCCGAGGATCCGCGCGGCGGCCGGACCCCTGCCAAGGGCCCGGCGGCGGCCGTAACCGTCCTGAGGATCAGCGCGCCACCGCGATCTCCTCCCCCGCCTCCATCGGATGGGTGACGTCCTGGGCATCCACCGACCCGGGCCTGCCCAGGTGGTTGAAGACGAAGTTGAGCAGGACGGCCGCGACGCAACCGGTGGAGATGCCGGAGTCGAGGACGATCCGGGCCGTCTCCGGGAAGGCGTGGTAGAAGTTCGGCGCCGTGATCGGGATGATGCCGACGGCGATCGAGACGGCGACGATCAGGACGTTGTTGTCCTTGTCGAGGCCGGCCCGGGCCAGGGTCTGGATGCCGCTGGCGGCCACCGAGCCGAACAGGACCACGCCCGCGCCGCCGAGGACCGGGCGCGGTACGACGGCGATGAGCGAGGCGGCCACCGGGCACAGGCCCATCAGGACCAGGAAGCCGCCGCCGAAGGCCACCACGAAGCGGCTGCGGATCCGGGTCATGGCCACCAGGCCGATGTTCTGCGCGAAAGCACTGCACATGAAGCCGTTGAACAGGGGGCTGACGGCGGAGCCGAGGGTGTCGGCGCGCAGGCCGGCGGCGATCGTCTTCTCGTTCGCCGGACGGTCGACGATCTCACCGAGGGCCAGCATGTCCGCGGTGGACTCGGTCATCGAGACCACCATCACCACGCACATCGACAGGATCGCAGCGACCTGGAACTGCGGCGCGCCGAAGTGGAACGGGGTCGGGAAGCCGACCACCTGGGCTTCCGCCACCGGGCCGAAGTCCGTGACCCCGAACGGGATGGCTATGACCGTGCCGGCGATCAGCCCGAGCAGGACCGCGATCTGCTTGACGAAGCCGCGGGTGAAGCGGCGCAGCAGCAGGACGATGACCAGGGTGATGCCGGCCAGGGTGAGGTTCGTCGCCGAACCGTAGTCGTGCGCGGCCGGATTGGGGCCCTGGGCCCAGCCGAAGGAGACGGGCAGCAGGGAGACGCCGATCAGGGTGATCACGGTGCCGGTGACCACCGGCGGGAAGAAGCGGATCGCCTTGCAGAAGATCGGCGCGGCCAGGAAGCCGAGGACGCCCGCCACGATCACCGCGCCGAAGATGATCGGCAGGGCGTCGGACTTGTCCTTGGTGGAGGCGACGATCGCCGTCATGGGAGCGACACCGGCGAAGGTGACGCCGTTGACGAAGGGGAGCCGGGCGCCGATCTTCCAGATGCCGAGGGTCTGCAGGAAGGTGGCGAGACCGGCCGTGAACAGGCAGGCCCCGGTGAGGAAGGTCAGTTCGGTGCCGGACAGGCCGACGGCCGCGCCGACGATCAGGGGCGGGGCGACCACACCCGCGTACATGGCGGCCACATGCTGCAGGCCGCTGGTCGCCATCTTCAGGATGGGCAGCTTCTCGTCCACGGGATGGATGGTGGACTCGGCTGGCTGTCGTGCCTCGTCAGGGGACGTGGGGTGAGCGGTCACGGCGGCTCCTCCGGTCGGATAACACGTCGTCTTCGACGTGGGTGTCAAGGAGGTGGTGCGTGTGGTCGTGCGGGACCGGGGACGGGCCCTCGGTGGGGCCCGCGGGGCGAACGGAGACCGTTCCGGGGCGCGTGTCCAAGCGCGCCCCGGAGCCGGCCCGCCGCGGACCCCGCTCGGGTCCGCGGCTACCGGTCGGGAGCCGTCCCTCCCGTCCGGAGTTCCTCAGTTGGTCAGCTCTGCGCGGTGATCCGCGCCAGCCGCCGTGCTTCGGCCCGCGTGGCGCGGGCGATCGCGTCCTCGTCGGCGGTCAGCAACCGGCCGTCCTCGACGATCTGCCGCCCGTCCACGAAGGAGGCGGTGACCGGTGCCGCCGCGCCGAGGACCAGGGCGGTCACCGGGTCGGCGATCGAGGCGTGGGCCAGCGTGTCCATCCTCCACAGCACCAGGTCGGCCAGCTTGCCCGGCTCCAGCGAGCCGATCTGGCCGGCCCGGCCGAGCACCCGGGCGCCGCCGTAGGTGCCCAGGCGCAGCGCCTGGCGGGCGTTCAGGGCCGCCTCGCGGTGTGCGCCGAGGCGGTTGATCAGCAGGGCGTTGCGCAGTTCGGTGTGGAGTTCGCCGGACTCGTTGGAGGCGGTCCCGTCGACACCGAGGCCGACCGGGACGCCGGCCGCCAGCATGTCGGGGACCCGGGCGATTCCGGCCGCGAGGCGGGCGTTGGAGGAGGGGCAGTGCGCCACACCGGTCTTCGTGCGGGCGAAGGCGGCGATGTCGGAGTCGTTCATGTGGACGCAGTGCGCCATCCACACGTCCTCGCCCAGCCAGCCCGTGGACTCGAAGTAGTCGGTGGGGCCCATGCCGAACAGCTCGTGGCAGAACTTCTCCTCCTCGACCGTCTCCGAGCCGTGGGTGTGCAGCCGTACGCCGAGCCGGCGGGCCAACTGCGCGGCCTGCTGGAGCAGTTCGGTGGAGACGGAGAACGGGGAGCAGGGGGCGACGGCGACCTGCGTCATGGCGTCGAAGGAGGCGTCGTGGTGCCGCCGGACGGTCTCCTCGGTGGCGTCGAGCGCGCCCTGGAGCGTCTCCACGGCGAAGTCCGGCGGCAGTCCGCCGTCCTTCTCGCCGCGGTCCATCGACCCGCGGGCCAGGGTGAACCGCACACCCATCTCGCGGGCCGCCCGGATGATCGCGCCGGACAGGTCTCCGGAGCCGTGCGGGAAGACGTAGTGGTGGTCCATGGCGGTGGTGACGCCGCCGCGGGCCATCATCGCCAGCGACCCCTGGGCGGCCGCGTACACCATCTCCTCGTCGATGCGCGCCCATGTCGGGTAGAGCGCGACGAGCCAGTCGAAGAGGTTGTGGTCGGTGGCCAGGCCCCGGGTGATCCACTGGTAGAAGTGGTGGTGGGTGTTGACCAGACCGGGCGTGGCCAGATGGCCGCTCGCGTCGATCCGGCGCACGACGTCCTTCAGCCCCTCGGGGGCCTTGCCCGCGCCGACCGACTCGATCCGGTTGCCGGCGAGGACGAGGTGTCCGGAGGCGTACTCGGTGTCGTCCGCGTCCACGGTCGCGATCGCGCAGTTCTCGATGACGATGCGCTGGGCTGCCGATGGTGCCATTGCGCTTCCTTGTCGTTGGTGGCGGCCCGTGGACGTGGGGCGTCCACGGGGAGGGCACGGCAGGACCCTAGGAGGATTTGAGTGCCGGAGCGGTGCTGCTCCGGGTGCCGAGGTGGTGGAAGAACAGGTTGAGCATGACGGCGACGATGGCGCCGGCGCTGATTCCGGAGCCGAGGACGGTCTGCGCCCAGGCGGGGAACTGGGTGTAGAAGGTGGGCGCGGCCAGCGGGATGATGCCGGCGCCGAGGGCCACGGCGACCAGGATGATGTTGGAGCTGTCGTCCAGTCCGGCCTCGGACAGGGTGCGGATGCCGCTGACGGCGATCGAGCCGAACAGCACGATGCCCGCGCCGCCGAGGACCGGCATGGGGACCAGGGAGACGACCGCGCCGAGGGCCGGGAAGGCGCCGAGGACCAGCAGGGCGGAGCCGGCGACGGCGACGACGTAGCGGCTGCGCACCCGGGTCAGTGAGACGACGCCGACGTTCTGGGCGAAGGCGGAGGTGGGGAAGCCGCCGAAGACGGGGCCGAGGAGGGTGGCGAGGCCGTCGGTGCGCAGGCCGCGGGTGATGGTCCGCGCGTCGGCGCGGCGGTCGCAGATCTCGCCGAGGGCCAGCATGCCAGCGCTGGACTCGGTCATCAGCACCAGCATCACGATGCACAGCGACAGGATGGCCGCGGGCTGGAAGACGGGGGCGCCGAAGGCGAAGGGGGTGGGCAGCGCGGCGACCGGGGCGGACGCGAGGCCGCGGAAGTCGGCCATGCCGAACGGAAGGGCGGCCAGGGTGCCGATGAGCAGTCCGAACAGCAGGGCGACCTGCTTGACGAAGCCCTTGCCGAAGCGCTGGATCAGCAGGATCACCACGAGGGTGAACGCGGCGAGGGCGAGGTTCCTCATGGAGCCGAAGCCGGCGGCGGTCTTGTCGCCGCCCTGCGCCCAGCCGACGGGCACGGGCATCAGGGTGACCCCGATGAGGGTGATCACCACGCCGGTGACCAGTGGCGGGAAGAACTTCAGCAGCCGTCCGAAGAACGGGCCGACGGCCAGGCAGAAGGCGCCGGCGACCATCACCGCGCCGTAGATCGCGGGGAGTTGGTGGCCCTTGGCGTTGTTCTCGGCGATGGCGAGGATGGGGGCGATGCCGGCCGAGGAGGCGGCGTTCACGAACGGCAGGCGGTTGCCCACGAGTTGCCGGACGCCGATGGTCTGGAGGATCGTCGCGACGCCGGCGATCAGCAGGCTGGCGGCGATGAGCCGGGTGCGGCCCGCGATGTCGAGTCCGCAGGCCTGGCCGATGATGAGCGGAGGGGTGACAACGCCCGCGTACATGGCGGCGATGTGCTGGAGTGCGGCGGGGACGAGCCGCGAGGGGTGGAGTTTCTCGTCGACCGGGTGCACGGACGTGACGGCGTCCTCGGTGTGCACCGGCGGGGTGGAACACGGGCCTTCGACGGGCCCTTGAGCAGGCAGTGCCATTTCGTTCCCTCCGGTGTGGCGCGCCACCGGTCCGGAGCGGGTCCGGTGGCGCGCGTCCCGCGTCAGAGGTTGGTCATGTCGACCGGGATCCGTGCCTCGCAGCCGTCCCGGAGCACGGTGGCCTCGATCAGCCCGTAGGGCCGGTCGGCGGCGAAGTAGACTTCGCGGTCGTTCTTCAGCCCGAACGGCTCCAGGTCCACCAGGAAGTGGTGCTTGTTCGGGAGGGAGAAGCGGACCTCGTCGATCTCGCTGCGGTGGTTGATGATCCGGGCGCCCATCTGGTACAGCGTTTGCTGGAGCGACAGGGAGTACGTCTCGGCGAACGCCTGGAGCATGTGCTTCTTCACCTGCTCGTAGGACTTCTCCCAGTTCGGCGCCTTCTGCTCGTCGTCGGTCCAGTTGAACCGCCAGCGGGCGGAGACGTCCGTGGCCAGGATGCGGTCGTAGTCCTCCTTGAGGGTGGTGTACTTGTCCTTGACGAAGCCCCAGAACTCGGAGTTGGTCGAGTTCATCACGGTCAGGTTCTTGAGGCCGGAGACGATCTCCCAGTTCTCACCGTCGAAGGTGATCTGAGTGAGCCGGGTCTCCTGGCCCTTGCGGACGAAGGAGTGCTGGACCTCGTCGGCGCCGATGAACTTGGAGTTGGCGTCGGAGGTCCCGATCCGCTCCCAGGCGTACTCCTCGATGCGGATGCGGGCCTGGTGGATGGAGTCCTGCGACGTGACGAAGTGGCGGGCGAGGTGGATGCCGAACTGCTCCGCCGACTCGATGCCGTGCTCCTTGGCGAACGCGAACACCGTGTTCTTGGTGGTGTCGGTCGTCAGGACGTTGGCGTTGGAGCCGGAGTAGTGGACGTCCTCCATGTCGCCGGAGAGGGCGATGGAGACGTTCAGGTCCTTGATGTGGTGGGTGGCGCCGTCCCGCGTGATCCTGACGACTCGGTTCTCGGCCTTGCCGTACTGGTTCTGTCCCAGAATCACAGGGCGGGCAGGGCGGGAATTGGTGGTCATGTGTAGCTAGCTCCCTCGGTAAACGGAGTAGCCGAACGGGTTGAGCAGCAGCGGTACGTGGTAGTGCTCGCCCGGTACGACGGCGAAGGTGATCGCCACTTCCGGGAAGAACACGGACCGTGCACCGCTGTCCCGATTCGCGGGGGCGTCCTGCTGCGCATCGGCTTGCTTCTCGGCGAAGTACGGCTCCACGGCGAACACGAGCCGTACGTGGGTGGTGCCCTCCGGCAGCGCCGGAAGGTCCTTGCACCGCCCGTCGGCGTCGGTCGAGGATCCGCCGAGCGCCTGCCAGTCCGCGTCACGGCCCGAACGGGCCAGGAGGTGGACGGCGACGCCCGCTGCGGGGCGGCCGGCGGAGGTGTCCAGGATGTGCGTGGACACGGAGGCGGTGGTCTCGGTGCTCATGGTTTCCTCTTCGGGCGTCTTCTCAGGCGTCTGCGAGCAGTCGGGCGAGCCGGATGCGGTTGATCTTCCCCAGTTCGCTGCGGACGATCTCGCGTTCCTGCTCCGGCGCGTTGCCGATCCGCTCCTTGAGCGCGTCGCGCATCTGCTCGCCGGTCCGGCCGGTGGCGCAGATGAGGAAGACGTGGCCGAACTTGTCCTGGTAGGCCAGGTTGAGGTCGAGCATCTCGGCCTTGAGTTCCTCGGAGGCGCCGGCCATACCGCGCTGTTCGCGGGCCGAGGCCGGGTCGCCGGGCTTGGGACGGCCTATCGGCGGGTGGCCGGCCATCGCCTCCCCGAGGTCCGCGTGGGTCAGCTCCACCATGGCGGCGTCGCTCGCGGCTTCGAGGTCGTCGGGGGTGTCGCAGGGCCGGGCCGCCAGCAGCCGCTCGGCCCACGCCGTGCTGGCGCACGCCTCCAGAAGGGCGGCTCGGGCCGCGTCTTCGGGGAGGGCGTTGAATCGGGCGAGGCCCGGTGGCGTTGAGGTCGAAGTCACGGGAGCCTCCGTGGGCTGTTGACGGCCTTCGCGTTGAACGGGCTGCGGATAGCTAACGCCCTGACGAACACCGCGTCAACAGTTTGTTGAAAATTCCGGGACGCCGGGCCCGGTGGCGGCTCAGCCCTGCTTGTCGCGGTTGAGATAGTTGTAGACGGTGAAGCGGCTGACGCCCAGCGCGCTCGCCACGGTCTCCACCCCGTGCCGGACGGAGAAGGCGCCGCGCGCCTCCAGCACCCGCACGACCTCCTGCTTGGCCTTGCGGTCCAGGTCCGCGAGCGGCATGCCCTGCCTGCGCTCCATGGCGGCCAGGATGTGGTCCAGCGAGTCGGCGAGCTGCGGCAGGCGTACGGCGACGGCGACGGCGCCCTCCCAGGAGAGCACGACGTCGTCGGGGCCGGCCTCGTCGGGCGGGAGCATCCGGCCGCCGATCGCGTCGACCAGCGGCTTCAGGGCCGCAATGAAGGGCTCCTCCCCGATCACCTGACGTCCTCCCCGATCACGGTGACCTGAAGGGAGATCCGGGTGGCGCCGGACCCGAGGGTCCTGCGCAGCAGGGCGTCCACGGCGTCCAGGACGGCGTCGGCACTCCCCTCGGCCGTGTTGCCGAACGGGCCGACGTCCACGGCGTCCAGTTCGGCGGCCTCGACGACCTCCCGCGCCACCACCGCGTGCGCGGGGGCCTCGTCCAGGTCGAAGGGTTCGGTCGTGAACTCCACTCTCAATCGCACGCGCACAACCTAACGCGCGGGCCGCTTTCCGGGCAGTCCCGGCGACCGGGATCCACACAGGAGCCCACACCCTCTTGACAAGCCGCGACACCCCCCGGCAGTCTTCCATTAAGCAGAAACGAACTTCCGCAATACGGAATACGGCGACAACGGAAGGGAGCGCGGCCCTGATGGGATTCGCAGACCAGCGCTTCAACGTCAACCTGTCGATCCTCTTCACGGAACTCCCGCTCCTGGAGCGGCCGGCGGCCGCCGCCGCGGCCGGCTTCACCGCGGTCGAACTGTGGTGGCCGTGGATCGACTCCCCCACCCCGGAGCGTTCCGCGACCGATGCCCTGAAGAAGGCGATCGAGGACGCGGACGTACAGCTCACCGGCCTGAACTTCTACGCGGGCAGGCTCCCGGGCCCCGACCGCGGCGCACTGTCCGTGCCCGGTGAGGAGTCGGAGAGGTTCCGCGCCAACATCGACGTGGCCGCGGACCTCGCCCAGTCCCTCGGCTGCACGGCCCTGAACGCCCTGTACGGCAACCGGGTCGAGGGTGTGGACCCGGCCGAGCAGGACGCGCTCGCGCTGGACAACCTGGTCCTCGCGGCCCGGGCCGCCGACCGGATCGGCGCGATCCTGCTGATCGAGGCGCTGAACAAGCCGGAGTCACCGCTGTACCCGCTGGTGAGCGCGCCCGCCGCCGTCGAGGTGGTGGACAAGGTGAACGCGGCGTCGGGCCTCGGCAACGCCAGGTTCCTGATGGACCTGTACCACCTGTCCATGAACGGCGAGGACCTGCCGTCGGTGATCGAGCGGTACGCCGCGCGGACCGGCCACGTCCAGATCGCCGACAACCCCGGCCGTGGCGCGCCCGGCACGGGCTCGCTCCCGCTGGAGGACCTCCTCGACCAGCTGGGGAAGGCCGGTTACGACGGCTGGGTCGGCCTGGAGTACAAGCCGGGCGACAGGCCGAGCGCCGAGGCCTTCGCGTGGCTGCCGGCCGGGGCCCGAGCGGCCCGCTGACCAGCCCGGGCACTTTCCAGGGCCCCGACTCCCAGACGCTGCACAGAAGTTAGAGAGGCACCCGCACATGACCACCACCCTTCCCAAGGTTGCCTGGGTCGGCCTCGGCATCATGGGCTCCCCCATGTCCGAGAACCTGATCAAGGCGGGCTACGACGTCACCGGCTACACGCTGGAGCAGGCGAAGCTGGAACGGCTGGCCGCCGCGGGCGGCACCGCGGCGGGCTCGATCGCCGAGGCGGTCCGGGACGCCGACGTGATCATCACGATGGTGCCCGCGTCGCCGCAGGTCGAGGCCATCGCGTACGGCCCGGACGGCATCCTGGAGAACGCGCGCTCCGGCGCGCTGCTGATCGACATGTCCTCGATCACCCCGCAGACCTCGATCGACCTGGCCGCCGCCGCCAAGGACAAGGGCATCCGGGTCCTGGACGCCCCCGTCTCCGGCGGTGAGGCGGGCGCCGTCGAGGCGGTGTTGTCGATCATGGTCGGCGGCGAGCAGGCCGACTTCGACACGGCCAAGCCGCTCTTCGACGCCCTGGGCAAGACCATCGTGCTGTGCGGCCCGCACGGCTCCGGCCAGACCGTGAAGGCCGCCAACCAGCTGATCGTCGCCGTGAACATCCAGGCGTGCGCCGAGGCCGTGGTCTTCCTGGAGAAGTCGGGCGTGGACCTGAAGGCGGCGCTGGACGTCCTCAACGGCGGCCTGGCCGGCTCGACCGTGCTGACGCGGAAGAAGGACAACTTCCTCCAGCGGGATTTCAAGCCGGGCTTCCGCATCGACCTGCACCACAAGGACATGGGCATCGTGACGGACGCGGCCCGCACCGTCGGTGCCGCCCTGCCCGTCGGCGCGGTGGTCGCCCAGCTGGTGGCCTCCCTGCGCGCGCAGGGCGACGGCGGCCTGGACCACTCGGCCCTGCTGCGGGCCGTGGAGCGTCTGTCCGGCGCCCAGGTCTGACGGACCCCAGACCTCCGGACGGCGCCGCCGCCGACACCAGTCATGTCGCGCCCAGGCGGCGGCGCCGTCCGGATCTCCCTCTTTTCAACAAACTGTTGACGCGCCGATCACACCGATCCTAGGCTCCAGGCCAGCGGAAACTCCACAAAGCGGAAATGCATTTCCGCTGCTCCTCTGCACGGAAGGTCCCTGATGTCGAAGCGCGTCCTCACGACCGAGTCCGGCGCCCCGGTCGCCGACAACCAGAACTCCGCCTCCGCCGGTATCGGTGGCCCCCTCCTCCTCCAGGACCAGCACCTGCTGGAGAAGCTGGCGCGCTTCAACCGCGAGCGCATCCCGGAGCGCGTGGTGCACGCCCGCGGCTCCGGCGCGCACGGCCACTTCGAGGTGACCGACGACGTCACCGGCTACACCCACGCCGATTTCCTGAGCACGGTCGGCAAGCGCACCGAGGTGTTCGCGCGCTTCTCCACGGTGGCGGACTCCCTCGGCGGCGCGGACGCGGTACGCGACCCGCGCGGTTTCGCGGTGAAGTTCTACACCGAGGAGGGCAATTACGACCTCGTCGGCAACAACACGCCGGTGTTCTTCGTCAAGGACCCGGTGAAGTTCCCCGACTTCATCCACTCGCAGAAGCGCGACCCGTTCACGGGCCGTCAGGAGCCGGACAACGTCTGGGACTTCTGGGCGCACTCGCCCGAGGCCACGCACCAGGTGACCTGGCTGATGGGCGACCGTGGCATCCCTGCCTCGTACCGCCACATGAACGGCTACGGCTCGCACACCTACCAGTGGACGAACGCCGACGGCGAGGCCTTCTTCGTCAAGTACCACTTCAAGACCAACCAGGGCATCCGCTGCCTGTCCACCGAGCAGGCGCAGGAGATCGCGGGCACGGACCCGGCCTCCCACCAGACGGACCTGCTCCAGGCGATCGAGCGCGGAGTGCACCCGTCCTGGACGCTGTACGTCCAGATCATGCCGGCGGCCGAGGCGGCCGACTACCGCTTCAACCCCTTCGACGTGACCAAGGTCTGGCCGCACAAGGACCACCCGCTGCGGCGGGTGGGCCGGCTGGTCCTGGACCGCAACCCGGACAACGTGTTCGCCGAGGTCGAGCAGGCCGTGTTCTCCCCGAACAACTTCGTGCCGGGCGTCGGCCCGTCGCCGGACAAGATGCTCCAGGGGCGGCTGTTCGCCTACGCCGACGCCCACCGCTACCGTCTGGGCGTCAACCACACCCAGCTCGCGGTGAACGCCCCGAAGGCCGTGCCCGGCGGCGCGGACAACTACGGCCGTGACGGCCTCATGGCGTCCAACTCCCAGGGCCGGTACGCCAAGAACTACGAGCCGAACTCCTACGACGGCCCCGTCGAGACCGGCCGTCCGCTGTCGGCCCCGCTGGCGGTGACGGGCCACACGGGCACCCACGCGGCGCCCCCGCACACCAAGGACGACGACTTCTTCCAGGCCGGCGAGCTGTACCGGCTGATGTCCGAGGAGGAGAAGCGGCGTCTGGTCGCGAACATCGCCGGCGGCCTCTCGCAGGTCTCCCGCGACGACGTGATCGAGAAGAACCTCGCGCACTTCCACGCCGCCGACCCGGACTACGGCAGGCGCGTGGAGGAGGCGGTACGCGCCCTGCGCGAGGAGTGACACCAAGAGCCGCGTACGGGGTCCGCCGGGAGGTCATGCCCCGGACCCCGTACGCATACGGCCCGCCCGGGCCGTCGGACGACCCGGATGAGGGGTGGCCGTCCGATGGCCGTGCGGGCGCGTGGACCGCGGCGGCGTGCGAGCCAGTGCGGTGGTGAAGGCGACGGAGCGTTCTCCCGACCGGAGGGAGGGCGTCCCGGAGCCGTCGCACCCGCCGCGGTCCCGGCCACCCGCCTCGCGCAGAACGGTCCTGTCGCGAGGCCCCTGATCCCGTCCGGCGGCGCGAATGTCCTGTCGCGCCCAGTCTCGCGCCGTCGGACGGCAACCAAGCGGACCGGAGGAGGAGCGGGGGGGGGGGGGGGGGGGCCCCCCCCCCCGGGGGGGGCGGGGCCCCCCCCCGGCGGGGGGGGGGGGGGGGGGGGGGGGGGGGGGGGGGGGGCGGGGGGGGGGGGGGCCCCCGGGGGGGGCCGGCGGCCCCTATTTCCGGGCGGCCCCCCGCCCCGCGCGGCGGCCCGCCACCCCCGGGCCCGGGGGGAGGAGCGCCGGACCCGGGTCGGAACCCGGGTCCGGCGCTCCTCGTCGTCCACCCGGTCGCGGTGTCCCCGGGGTGCGGACCGGGGACCGGCGCAGGAGGCTGAGGACCAGGAGGCTGAGGACATGGACAACCCCACGAAGTATCCGCACATCGTGGTGCACGCACCGGCCCTGGACGGCTCCCGGCGGGTGACCGAGGGCGACGTGACCCTCGGACTCGCGTCCCACCTGGACGACGTGGTCGAAATCCTCCGACTGGCCGACCTGGACCGCGTAGAGGTGGAGGAAAGCGACCTCATCGAATGGCAGGGCGGCGGCCCCGAAACCTGGCCGGGCCTACCGGAACACGACGACACCTGAACGCACGGAGCAGCCGGGCCGCCGGACGGCCGGAGGATGGAGTGGCCTGGATGTCTACCGCAGTGGGCGTACTGCGGGTACGGCTTGCTCAAATCATGCTCTGAAGTAGGGGCGGCAGGTATCGGGTAGGCCCGGCTGCGGGCACATTCTCCTCGACGGGGCCCGCCGGTACGGGGGCGGCGGGCCCCGTGTTCCGGCCGCTGGGGGTGCCATGGACAGTGACGCAACGAACCGGCTCGCGCCGCACGAGATCGCGTTTCTACGGGGCGGCCGCCGCGCCGCCGTCACGGTCGCCGTGCTCGCTCTGCAGGCGCGGGGCGCCGTCAAACCCGGACGCGGCGGCACGATGCGCACCACGGGGCCGGCCCACGGCGCGAGGGCGGATCTCCCCGCCCTCCCCCACCTGACGAAGACCGTGCACGCCGCTCTCTACCGCCCCGCGGGCATGCGACAGTTGCTGGACCGGGAGCCCGTCGCCCTCGCGCTGATCGACCTGCGCTACGAACTCACCGTCGCCGGGCTGCTGCGCGTCTTCCCGCCCGGGCGCACCCGGGCCGGCCGGCGGACCCTGCGGGAACTGCGGAACCGGCATCCGCTGCCCGCAAGCGGAAGGGGCCTGTCGTTCGACGACCGGTTGCTGGCCGTGGCCCTGTACGGGGACCAGGCGCTGACCCGGCTCGTGCCGCGCTTCGCGCGGGAGGCGGGACTCCTCGGGCGGGGCGGGACGACCGAACGGGAGCTGCGGCAGTCCTGGGGCGGCGGTGGCTCGGGCGGCTTCAGCTGCGCCTCCGTGTGAAGCCACCGAGGTACGCCAGAACAGCATGGGGACAGCATGAAAGGGACGGCCCCCTGCGGGCGGGCCGCCCCCTTCGACCAGCGTCCGTGACTCAGACCTTCAGCGTCCTGATGGAGGTCGGGGCGTGGCCGGGCTCCGTGGCCACTTCCTCGAACTCGACGACGTTGCCGATGTCGTTGGTGCCCGACATCGAAATGTTGGTGACCCGCTCCAGGATCGCCTCGACGACGACCGGCACCCGGTGCTCGGCGGCGAGCTTCTTGGCCTCCTCGAGGGCGGCGCCGAGCTCATTGGGGTCGGTCACCCGGATCGCCTTGCAGCCCAGGCCCTCGGCGACCTTGACGTGGTCGACGCCGTAGACGCCCAGCTCGGGCGAGTTGATGTTCTCGAACTCCAGGTTGACCTGGAAGTCGATGTCGAAGGCCCGCTGCGCCTGGCGAATCAGGCCCAGGTAGGAGTTGTTGACCAGCACGTGGACGTAGGGGATCTTGTGCTGCGCGCCGACCGCCAGCTCCTCGATCATGAACTGGAAGTCGTAGTCGCCGGAGAGGGCGACGACGGACGCCTCCGGGTCGGCCTTGGCGACACCGAGCGCGGCCGGGACGGTCCAGCCGAGCGGCCCGGCCTGACCGCAGTTGATCCAGTGCCGCGGCTTGAAGACGTGCAGCATCTGGGCGCCGGCGATCTGCGAGAGGCCGATGGTGGAGACGTACCGGGTCTCCGGGCCGAAGGCCTTGTTCATCTCCTCGTAGACGCGCTGCGGCTTGATCGGGATGTCGTCGAAGTGCGTACGACGCTGCAGCTTCGCCCGCTTCTCCTGCGCGGCGGCGGCCCAGGCGGAGCGGTCGGGCAGCCGTCCGGCCGCCTTCAGCTCCCGCGCCACCTCGACGAACAGGTGCAGCGCGGCCTTGGCGTCGGAGGCGATGCCGTAGTCCGGGGCGAAGATCTTGCCGATCTGGGTGGGCTCGATGTCGACGTGGACGAACTTCCGGCCGGCCGTGTAGACGTCCAGCTTGCCGGTGTGGCGGTTGGCCCAGCGGTTGCCGATGCCGAGGACGAAGTCGGACTCCAGGAAGGTCGCGTTGCCGTAGCGGTGCGAGGTCTGGAGGCCGACCATGCCCGCATTCAGCTCGTGGTCGTCGGGCAGGACGCCCCAGCCCATCAGGGTCGGGACGACCGGAGTGCCCGTCAGCTCGGCGAACTCCACGAGCAGTTCGGCCGCGTCGGCGTTGATGACGCCGCCACCCGCGACGATCAGCGGCCGCTCGGACTCGTTGAGCAGCGCGATCGCCTTCTCGACCTGGGCGCGGGTCGCGGCCGGCTTGTAGACGGGCAGCGGCTCGTACGTCTCCGGGTCGAACTCGATCTCGGTGAGCTGGACGTCGATCGGCAGGTCGATCAGGACCGGGCCGGGACGGCCGGAGCGCATCAGGTGGAAGGCCTGCTGGAAGACGCCGGGGACCTGCGCGGCCTCCAGGACGGTGACGGCCATCTTGGTCACCGGCTTGGCGATGGAGGCGATGTCGACGGCCTGGAAGTCCTCCTTGTGGATCACGGCGGTGGGAGCCTGGCCCGTGATGCACAGGATCGGGATGGAGTCGCCGGTGGCCGAGTACAGGCCCGTGATCATGTCGGTGCCGGCGGGACCGGAAGTGCCGATGCAGACGCCGATGTTGCCCGCGTGGGTCCTCGTGTATCCCTCGGCCATGTGCGAGGCGCCCTCCACATGGCGGGCGAGGGTGTGGTTGATACCGCCGGACGCCTTGAGCGCCGCGTAGAAGGGGTTGATCGCGGCGCCCGGCACACCGAACGCGGCGGTGACGCCCTCGCGCTTGAGGATCTCAACTGCCGCACGGGCAGCGGTCATACGAGCCATCGAGTTCTCCTGCTTCGGCTGTCTTCGGCTGTCGGATTCGCACGCCCGTCGCGCCCCGCGGTTGTGACTCTTCCGTATAGCGGAAACTACTTTCTACGATCTGGAAGCAATGTAAGTGCGGCCCGCAAAGTGCGTCAAGGGTGGGCAAGGGGCGGCCTCGGGTGGCGGAAACTTTGGGCAGGCGGGGGTTCCGCGGAGCCCCATGGGGCGCTCCCCGACCGTCGCCCCGGTGCCACGCCCTGGAATGCGCCATCCCCGGGAGCGCCCCGCCGCGCCGTCCGACCTGTCGCCGCGCACACGTTCACACGGCTCCGCCCCGGCCGCGCGCCTGCGCGGCCGGGGCGGAGCCGCCGGCTGTGACGTTCGAGACGACTGCCTGCTGACGGCTGTCTATTCGTGACCCGGACCTGGCCGAGCGGAGCCGTTCGAGGTCGTTCCGGGTTTGGTGTGGAGGACCTCGCGGGCCTGCTCGGCGGCGCGGGTGATGCTCTCGCTGATGAAGTCGAGGAAGCGGGCGATGTTCTCCAGGCGGGTGGCCGCGGGAGTGTGGGGGCCGAGGACGGTGACGCCTTGACGTGCGGTCTCGACGAGCTGGTCGTTGGATCGGGCGCTGGCGATCGTCGCCTGGTAGAAGAGTTCATCGTCGACGATGTAGCGGTCGCGGCGGCGTTCGTCGCGTTCTCGGCGGACGAGGCTCTGACTCTCCAGGAAGGCGATCGCCTTGGAGATGGACGCCGGGCTGACCTGAAGGCGCTGGGCGAGCTGGGACGCGGTGAGACTGCCGGCGTCGGTGGTGAACAGGCAGGTCAGCACCCGGGCCGTCATCTTGGGCAGGCCCGAAGCCATGAGGACGGTGGTGAGCGTCTCCTCGTACTCGGCCACGGCCTCGGCGTCGCGTCCGTGCGACTGGGGGACCGACTCCGGCCCACGGGACGGGGCGGGCCCGCGCCGGCGAGCGCGGCGTTCGGTGGCGCGGTGGGCCAGGTCGGCGCGGTAGGCGGTGGGGCCGCCGTTGCGCATCACCTCACGCGTGACCGTCGAGGTCGGACGGTCGAGGCGGCGGGCGATCTCGGCGTAGGGGAGGCTGTCGGCCAGCCCCAGCGCGATCTGCCGGCGTTCCTGCTGGGTGAGCCTGCCTCCCGGCATCGCGATCTCCTTGGTGATCCTTCGTGGTGGTCCCCGCCCTCACCCTCATTCTAGCGTTCACTCATCGCCCATTGCAACGATCGGAGCAGTTTCCGTTGCGTTACCAGCGAGACCGTTGCAACACTTTCTAGGCCTTCACCTGTAAGGATGCCGTTTCTATGCAACGAATACGTTGATGATTTCTGGAAAGCAACGTAGCGTTTCTGGTGTCGGAAACAATGAGCAAGCACGGGAGACCATGATGCAGAAGTTCGACACCCCCGCCCCGATCTCCGCCGTCCTGGACATCCCCGCCGGACGCGTCCAGTTCATCGCCGCCGACCGCGCCGACACCACCGTCGAGGTCCTGCCCGCCGACCCCTCCAAGAAGCGCGACGTCCAGACCGCCGAGCAGACCACCGTCGCCTACACCGACGGCGTCCTGCGGATCCACACCCCCGAGCCCAAGAACCAGCTCTTCGGCCCCTCCGGATCCCTGGAGCTCACCGTCCAGCTGCCCGCCGGCTCCCGCGTCGAGGGCAAGGCCGCCGGCTCCGAGCTCCGCGGCGTCGGCCGCCTCGGTGACGTCGTCTTCGAAGGCGCGTACCGCCAGATCAAGATCGACGAGGCCGCGAGCGTCCGCCTCACCGCGATCGACGGCGATGTCGAGGTCGGCCGGCTCGGCGGCCCCGCGGAGATCAGCACCGCGAGGGGCGCCATCCGGATCACCGAGGCCGTGCGCGGCACGGTCGTGCTCCGCACCCAGTCCGGCGACATCTCGGTCGCCGCCGCCGGCGGCGTCTCGGCCGCGCTGGACGCCGACACCGGCTACGGCCGCGTCAGCAACTCCCTCAAGAACGACGGCACGGTCGAACTCGACATCCGCGCCACCACCTCCCAGGGCGACATCACCGCCCGCAGCCTCTGAAGGAGCGGCACCAGGACCATCCGGCCGGGCCTCACGCGATCGAGCGCCTTCAGATCGAGGCGTTCGGCGGGCTGTTCCTTCGAGGCCGCCGTCCGGGATGTCGATGGCAAGGAGCGTTCCGCAGTCGGTGAACCGTACGGCCGGCGCCCCGCGCACCACAGGTGCCCGGGGCGCCGGCCGTACGCTCACAGGGCGTACTTCTCCCGGAGTTCGATCTTGCGCACCTTCCCGGAGACGGTCATCGGGAAGGAGTCCAGGACCCGCAGCAGGCTCGGGATCTTGTAGTGGGCCAGCCGGCCCTCGCAGAAGGCCCGCAGGTCCTCCAGGGTCAGCGGATCGGCCGCGTCCAGCGGGATGACGCAGGCCAGCACCTCCTCGCCGTACTTCTCGTGCGGCACGCCGACCACCTGGACGTCGCGGATCTTCGGGTGGCCGTGGAGGAACTCCTCGATCTCACGCGGGTAGATGTTCTCGCCCCCGCGGATGATCATGTCCTTGATACGGCCGACGATCTCGACGTACCCGTCCTCGCGCATCACCGCCAGGTCGCCCGTGTGCATCCAGCGGCCCGGGTCGACGGCCTCGGCGGTCTTCTCGGGCTCGTTCCAGTAGCCGAGCATCACGCTGTAGCCGCGGGTGCACAACTCTCCCGCCGTGCCCCGGGGTTGAGTGACTCCGGTGGCCGGGTCGACGACCTTGACCTCGAGGTGCGGCAGGACGCGGCCGACCGTGCCGGTGCGGTGTTCGAGGTCGTCGTCCATCCGGGTCTGCAGGGAGACCGGCGAGGTCTCGGTCATGCCGTAGCAGATGGAGACCTCCTCCATGTGCATCTCGGCGACCACCCGCTTCATCACCTCCACCGGGCAGGGCGAGCCCGCCATGATGCCGGTGCGCAGGGAGGTGAGGTCGTACGACGCGAAGTCGGGGAGGTTCAGCTCGGCGATGAACATCGTCGGCACCCCGTACAGCGAGGTGCAGCGCTCCTGCTGCACGGCCTCCAGGGTGGCCTTCGGCTCGAAGGACGGCGCCGGTATGACCATGCACGCGCCGTGCGAGGTCGCCGCCAGGTTGCCCATCACCATGCCGAAGCAGTGGTAGTACGGCACGGGGATGCAGATCCGGTCCCGTTCGGTGTAGCCGACCGTACGGCCCACCCAGTAGCCGTTGTTGAGGATGTTGTGGTGGGAGAGGGTGGCGCCCTTGGGGAAGCCCGTGGTGCCCGAGGTGTACTGGATGTTGACCGGGTCGTCACAGCTCAACTCGGCTTGCATCGCAGTCAGCTGATTTGCCGTCACGTCGGATCCGGCAGCCGTCAGCGCCTCCCACGACGGGTCGCCGATGTAGACGGTCTCCCGCAACTCGGGGCACTTGACGCGAACTTGCTCGACCAGCGCCCGGTAGTCGGTGCTCCGGTGGGACTGCGAGGCGACCAGCAGCGAGATGCCGGCCTGCCGGAGCACGTACTCCACCTCGTGGGCACGGTAGGCCGGGTTGATGTTCACCATGATCACGCCGATGCGCGCGGTGGCGTACTGGACGAGCGCCCACTCGGGGCAGTTGACCGCCCAGATCCCGACCCGGTCGCCCTTGGACACGCCCTTGGCGAGCAGTCCGCGCGCCACCTCGTCGACGGCGGCGCCGAACTCGGCGTAGGTCCAGCGGCGTCCGGAGGACACGTCGACGAGCGCCTCGCGGTCGCCGAAGGCGGCGACCGCCCGGTCGAGGTTGGCGCCGATGGTGTCGCCCAGCAGCGGGGTGCCGCTGGTTCCGTGGGCGTAGGACAGTTCAGTCGCCTGGAATTCGCTCACCGGAAGTCCTCCTCGCGGTACTCGTTCGCCGAGCCCTCGGCCGTGGCCTCGCGCAGCTCGATCCGGCGGATCTTGCCGGAGACGGTCTTGGGCAGTTCGCCGAACTCCAGACGGCGGATGCGCTTGTAGGGGGCGAGCACCTCCCGGGAGTGCTCGAAGAGCACCTTCGCGGTACTGGTGCCGGGCTCCCAGCCCTCGGCGAGGACGACGTACGCCTTCGGCACGGCCAGGCGCAGCGGGTCCGGCGCGGGCACGACCGCCGCCTCGGCCACCGCCTCGTGCTCCAGCAGGGCGCTCTCCAGCTCGAAGGGGCTGATCTTGTAGTCGGATGCCTTGAAGACGTCGTCGGACCGGCCGATGTACGTCAGGTATCCCTCCTCGTCCCTGGAGGCGACGTCTCCCGTCCGGTAGTAGCCGCCGGCCATCGCCTCCGCGGTGCGGTCCGGGTCGCCGTGGTAGCCGGTCATCAGGCCGACCGGGCGTGCGGACAGGTCGAGCGCGATCTCGCCCTCGGCGGCGCCGGGCGCGCCGGACACCGGGTCGAGCAGTTCGACTCGGTAGCCGGGGCTGGGCCGTCCCATGGAGCCGGTCTTCAGCGGCTGGCCGGGGCTGTTGGAGACCTGCACGGCGGTCTCGGTCTGCCCGAAGCCGTCCCGGATGGTCACGCCCCAGGCGCGCCGGACCTGCTCGATGACCTCGGGGTTCAGCGGCTCGCCCGCGGCCACGGCCGCGCGGGGCGGGGTGCGCAGCTGGGTGAGGTCGGCCTGGATCAGCATGCGCCACACGGTCGGCGGGGCGCAGAAGGTGGTGACGCCCGCGCGGTCCATCTCGGCCATCAGACGGGCGGCGTCGAAGCGGGTGTAGTTGTGGATGAAGACGGTCGCCTCGGCGTTCCACGGCGCGAACAGGTTCGACCAGGCGTGCTTGGCCCAGCCGGGCGAGGAGATGTTCAGGTGCACGTCCCCCGGCTTCAGGCCGATCCAGAACATCGTCGCCAGGTGCCCGACGGGGTACGAGACATGGGTGTGCTCCACCAGCTTGGGGCGGGCCGTGGTGCCCGAGGTGAAGTACAGCATCAGCGGGTCGTCGGCGAGGGTGGGCCCGTCCGGGACGAACGCGGCGGGGGCGGCGTACGCGTCCTCGTAGGGCTCCCAGCCCTCCTCCGGCAGGCCGCCGACCGAGATACGGGTGTAGGCGCCGGGGACGTCGGCGAACTTGGCGGTGTCGGAGGCGCGTGCGATCACGTGCTTGACCCGGCCGCGATCGACGCGGTCGGTCAGGTCGGCGGGGCCCAGCAGCGGAGTGGCGGGGATGACGACCGCGCGCAGCTTCATCGCGGCGAGCGCGGTCTCCCACAACTCGGCCTGGTTGCCGAGCATGACGAGGATGCGGTCCCCGGCGGCGACACCGCGGTCGCGCAGCCAGTTCGCCGCGCGGCTGGAACGCTCGGACATCTCGGCGAAGGAGAGGCGGGTCTCGGTGCCGTCCTCCTCGACGATGTGCAGGGCGGTGCGGTCGTTCCCCTCGGCGACGGCGTCGAACCAGTCCAGTGCCCAGTTGAAGTGGGAGGGGCGGGGCCACTCGAATCCGGCGTAGGCGGTGGCGTAGTCCTCACGGTGTTCCAGCAGGAAGTCCCGTGCCCTGCGGAAGAGCTCCGTCGCCGTCGTCATCTGTCCTCCTTGGTCCCGGACCATTGCCGGGCGGCTCTCTGTCATCGTGTAATCCGTGATGTGCGTCTCACCACCCCCGAACGGGGGTGTGGTGAGTGGGAAGGTCCATGACGGTCCACGGCGAAGGGGCGAGCGGGTGAGAGCGAACGCGTCCGGGGCGGCGGAGATCCGTGGTGCGCTGGTACGGCTGCGGCGTGCGACGGGCCTCCCGGTCGCCTTCGGCGGCCTGGTCGAGCCGGGCCGGCCGCGGGTGCGGATCAGCGAGCTGACCGGCACGACGACGCTCGCGCTCAGGGCGCTCGCGGTGAGCTCCGGCAACGGACTCGGCGGCAAGGCGGTGGCGCTCGCCCGCCCGTGCGCGGTCACGGACTACTCGCTGTCCCCGCGGATCAGCCACGAGTACGACGTCCCGGTCGCCGCGGAGGGGCTGCGCTCGGTGCTGGCCGTGCCGGTGGTCGTACGGCGCCGGGTGCGCGGTGTGCTGTACGGCGCGCTGCGTACGGCCCAGCCGCTGGGCGACCGGACGCTGAGCGCGGCCGTGGACGCGGCGCGGGACGTGGAGCAGGCGCTGGTGGCGGAGGAACAGGCGCGGGACCTGCTGGCGGCGTCCCGTGCGGCGCCCGCCCCGGACCCCGCGGACGGGGTCGCCTGGGAGCAGGTGCGCGAGGCCCACGCGGCCCTGCGCGCCCTGGCCCCCCGGATCTCCGACCCCGGCCTGCGCGCCGAACTCCTGAACGCCTGCGGCCTGCTGACCACGGCGGCCACCCCGGTGGCGGGCGTGAACCTGGCCCCCCGCGAGATCGACGTCCTGACCTGCGTCGCCGCCGGCGCGACCAACGCCGCCGCGGCGACCCGCCTGGGCCTGAGCCCGGAAACCGTCAAGAGCTACCTCCGCGCAGCCATGCGCAAACTGGGCGCCCACACCAGGGGCGAGGCAGTGGCAACGGCCCGCCGAGCGGGGGTACTGCCGTAGGGGCAGTGACCTTGACCCGCAACGGGCGCGGGCGCAGCCCGGTACAGCGGGCTTCCGGCACGCGGCCAGGGGCGTGACTCCGGCAGGCACCGGCACTCCCGCAGGGGTACCGGCAGCGGTGTCGCCGCCGGAGCAGCGGCGGGCTCGCCGGGCACGGCCCGGAACACGGGGTGGCGGGTGGACAGGCGCAGCCCGGTGGGCAGGCTTCCGGTACCGGCCAGGGGCGGGACTCCGGCAGGTACCACCCGCAGGGGATACGGCGGCGGGCCCGCCGGCCCGGAACGTGGGCGCAGCCCGTGGACGGCCGGGGGCGGGACTCCGCGGCACCGGCCGGGGGCGGGACTCCGGCACCGACGGGAACGGCTCCCGCAGGGCTACCGGCGGCGGCAGGCTCGCCGGGCACGGCCCGGAACTCGGGCGCAGCCCGTGGGCGGGCTACCGGCACCGGCCGCGGGCAGGCCTCTGGGAGGCGCCGGCGGGAACACGCACCCCACGCGGGTCCTCCCCCGGTCGAGGTCGAGACCCCGGCACGCACCGGCGGGCGGCTCGCGTAGGGGTGCCGGTAGCCGGGGTGGGAAGGCCGACGCGGAGTGTCGGTGGGGGTGTGGCGGGGGTACCGTCGGAGGGATCTGTTCGTGGGGGGCGTATTCATTCAGTGGTGCTTTGAATATGGGCCTGCTCCGGGCGCTGTTATTTCCCTCACCATCCCGGCTGTCCGAAATTCACGGGCGGGTTGCCTAGAATTTGGCCCGAACACGACACTCGAGGGGAGCGGTGACCGTGCGACGGGACTTCAAGGGCCCTGTGAGCTGCCGTTCCGAGCTGGTCATCGGCCAGGAGGAGCCGTCCGCGGCGGCGCGGGAGCAGCTCGCGCGCGGTGGGAGTGTGCTGCTGCACGGGCCGGCCGGAATAGGAAAGTCGACGGTGCTGCGGGCATTGGCCGCGGAATATGCCCCGAACGCCCGCACCGTGTTGCGCTGCTCCGCCACCGAGTCCGAATCCCACCTGCCCTTCCTCGCCCTGGCCGACCTCTTCGGCCTGGTCCTGGACGAGGTGTCCGGCAAGCTTCCCGCCGCCCAGCACACCGCGCTGGAGTCGGCGCTCACCGGCCGCGGCGAGTCCACCCTCCAGCGCGACGGCCTCGCCCTGCGCCTGGCCGTGCTCTCCACGCTGCGCGCGCTCGCCGCGAAGGGCCCGGTCCTGATCGTCGCCGACGACCTCCAGTGGCTGGACTCGGCCAGCGCCGAACTGCTCGGCTTCGCCGCCCGGCGCCTCGGCGAGACGCCCGTGCAGATGCTGTGCGCGGTGCGGACCGAGGAGGAGGAGTACGACCGCCACCTGCGCGCCTGCCCGCCCGACACCCTCTCCGTCCGGCTGGGCCCGCTGACCCGTACCCAGGTCTCCGCCCTGCTCGGCCACCGCGGATACGCCGGCCTGCCCCGCTCCACGGTCCGCGACATCCACCGCACCAGCGGCGGCAACCCCCTGTTCGCGCTGGAGCTGGGCCGCGCTCTGGCCGAGAGCCCCACCCCGCCCCGGCCGGGCGAGCCGCTGCCGGTGCCGACCTCGCTGCGCGCCCTCGTCCTGAGCCGGCTGGAGATGCTGTCGGACGAGGCCCGCCGCACCCTGCTGGTGGCCAGCGCCGGCGCCCGCCCCACCCCCGCCCTGCTGCACGCGGCCGGCCGCGGCAACGCCGAGGCCGAGTGCGCGCAGGCCGCCGAACTGGGGCTGCTGGCCACCGAGCCGGAAGACCCCGCCGTACGGTTCGCGCACCCGCTCATATCGGCTGCGCTGTACGCGGAGGCCCCCGCCCAGGAGCGGCGTGCCGCCCACGCCGCGCTGGCGACCGCCGCCCCCGACCCCATCGAGCGGGCCCGGCACCTGGCGCTGGCCACCACCGGCACCGACCCGGAGGTGGCCGCCCGGCTCGCCGAGGCCGCCGCGCTGGCCCGGGACCGCGGGGCGCCCTCGGTGGCCGCCTCGCTGGGCCTGCTCGCCGCCCGGCACACCCCGGCCGGCAGCGGGCCGGGCCCGGACGGCCGGCGGTTGCAGGCCGCCGAGGACGCCATCACGGCCGGCGAGGTCGACCTTGCCCGGGATCTCGCCCGCGAGGTGCTGACCCGGGCCACCGTGCCCGCCGAACGGGTCCGGGCCTGGATGGTGGTGATCGAGTCGGCCGGCCAGGCCCTCGGGGACGTGGACGCCGTCTTCCCGCAGGCGCTCGCCGACGCGGGCGACGACCCGCGGCTGCTCGCCCTGGTCCACTACCAGCTGGCCTGGCGCGGACTGGTCGTGGAGGGCGACTTCGCCGAGGCCCGCCAGGAGGCAGCGCACGCCGCCGAACTGGCGGAGCGCGGCCGGGACCGGCGCACCGAGCTGATGGCGCTCGCCTTCCAGGCCTCCACCGAGACCCTGATGGGGCATCCGAACGCCCCCGCCACCATCAAGCGGGCGCTGCGGGAGCCTCAGCACCCGTACGTCGCCTGCCATCACAACGGCGTCGGCTCGGCCCGCTACCGCTGGCTGCTGATGAGCGACCGGCTGGCCGAGGCCCGGGCGACCATCACCGCGCTGCTGCGCGAGGTCCGGCGGCGCGGCATGGTCGAGAGCGAGGTGCACTTCCTGCGTCTGCTCGCCGAGACCGAACTGCGCTCCGGCCACTGCGGCCGGGCCCTGGACCTGTCCCGCGAGAGTCTGCGGATGGCCCGGGACACCGGCATCGGCGAGAGCGCCTCGGCCACCCTGGCCTCCCTCGCCGAGGCCTCCGGCGGCAGCACCGACCGGGCGCTCGCACTGGCCCGGGAGGCGGTGGGGCACGCCGAGGAGGACGGCGACCAGATGTATCTCTCGCGCGCCCTGACCGCCCTGGGGCACGCCCAGTTGGTGGCCGGGGACGACCAGGCCGCCGTGACGGCGCTGCGCCGGGTGGGGGAGCTGGAGTTGGGGCTCGGCATCACCGATCCGGCGCGCGGCCGCTGGCACGGCGACCTCGCGGAGGCCCTGGTGCGGACCGGGGAGCAGGCCGAGGCCCAGCGCGTCATCGACGTGGCCCGCGAGCACGCGCTGCGGCTCGGCCGCGAGAGCGTGCTGGCCGTACTCGACCGGTCCGAGGCGCAGGTGCGGGCGGCCCGCGGCGACCAGCACGCGGCCGAGGCCCAGTTGACGTCCGCACAGGACCGGCTGGCGAAGCTCGGCAACGGTCTGGAGGAGGCCCGCGCCGCGTTCGCGCTGGCCCGGCTGCGCACCCTCGCCCCGGCCCTGGGAGCCGGCCGGGCAGGGGCGGCCCCCGTGCCGGGTCC
This sequence comes from Streptomyces sp. NPDC093064, assembly GCF_044754605.1. Lineage (NCBI taxonomy): Bacteria > Bacillati > Actinomycetota > Actinomycetes > Kitasatosporales > Streptomycetaceae > Streptomyces > Streptomyces sp. NPDC093064. The sequence goes on along the minus strand of NZ_JBIVPK010000010.1, from coordinate 118,321 downwards.
GACGTCGTACGACGAGGCGGCGCGGCTGTTCCGGCGCTGCCGCGCGCTGCCGTGGCTGCGCCGGGTGGAGGAGGCCGCCGCCGCCCGGCCCAAGCAGCAGCCGGAGGTGGCCCCGGCGGCGCTGGACGGACTGGCGGCGATGGAGCGCCAGGTGGCGGCGCTGGTCATGGAGGGCGCGACGAACCGGGAGATCGCCGCGCGGCTGTTCATCAGCGTCAAGACGGTGGAGGCGACCCTGACCCGGGTCTACCGCAAGCTGGGGATCCGTTCGCGCGTCGACATCGTCCGATTGGCGGCGGGCCGGCGCGCGAAGTGAGCGCGGCGCGGGTTGACTGTCCGCGTGGACGCCGGTGAGGGCGGCACCGGAAGGCGCCGCGGAACGAGCGGGGACCACCGGGGGCCACCGTGGGACCACCGGAAGGGACCGAGGGTTTTCCCTGCCCAACTCCCTTAGGGGGTTCCCTCATTGGAGGAGGGTGGGCCCGGACCTAGCGTAAGGGGCGTGCCGCTCGCCCGGGCACACGGGGTCCGAACACGGATCCCACGGCTCCCGTGCCCGACCGCCCGCGCGACCCCCACCGGCCTGCCCCGAGGAGACGCATGTTCGGCCTCACCCGCGCCAGACGGACCGCCGCCGCGGTCGCGTTCGGCGCTGCCGCGGCCGCGCTGCCCACCGCCCCCTCCGCGGTCGCCGCCCCCCGGCCCGTCGTCGGCGGCACGCCGACCACGACGGCGGAGTACCCGTTCGTCATGCAGATCACGGACGCGACCGGCGGCCAGTTCTGCGGCGGCACCCTGGTCGCACCCACGAAGGTGGTCACCGCCGCACACTGCGTGGTCGGCGAGACCACGGGCAACGTGCGGGTGGTGGGCGGGCGTACTCATCTCAGCGGTACCGACGGCACGGTCGGCGAGGTCAGCCGGATCTGGTTCGACCCCGGCTACACGGACGCGGTCAACGGTGGCGACGTGGCCGTGCTCACCCTGGCCAAGCCGATGCCGTACGCCACGGCCGCGTACGTCTCCCCCACCGGCACCGGCGTGTACGCGCCCGGCATGACGGGCCGCGTCCTGGGCTGGGGCACCACGGGCAAGAACGGCGGCTCGTCCGACCAGTTGCGGATGGCGATGGTGCCCGTCGTGTCCGACACCGAATGCCGCGACTCCTACGGCTCCGACTTCGTCGCGAGCGACATGGTTTGCGCCGGATACCCGTCCGGCGGCGTCGACACCTGCCAGGGCGACAGCGGCGGTCCCCTGCTCATCGGGGGCGTCCTGGCAGGGATCACTTCCTGGGGCAACGGCTGTGCCGAGGCGGGCCAACCGGGTGTCTACACCCGGCTGGCCTCCTTCTCCAGCCTCGTGACCGAGCAGGTCCTGACCTGAGCCGTGCCCCGGTGAAAGCCAGGGGGCGTTGCGAGCCACCACGAGCGGCCCGCAACGCCCCCTTTCCACGTCCCCCATGGCCTCCATGACCTCCGTGGTCGGGCTTCGACCACCAGCGTGTCGCCCTCCGGTTTCCACAGCCCCGCCAGGAAGCCGTCGACGAGGAGAGTGCGATGGGCTTGGTTGCCCTGCGCGTCGCGGCTTTCGTCTGTCCTCTTTCGTCAGGGTTCCGGCCGGCCGTCACCGGGGTCCTGGGCGCTGCGGCCGGCGGTGGGCGGTTCGGTGGCGTACCAGCCCGTCCAGTGGCGGACGGTGATCGCGATCACCGGTCCGTCCGGCGGGATCTCGCGGTACTGCGGGTACTTGCGCAGCAGCCGGGCGAGCGCGGTCCCGTACTGCACCACGGTCCGTTCGTCCTCCGCGTCGGGCGGCACGATCCGGGCGTCGCCGTCGGCGCGGGCCCACCACAGGCGGTTCCAGTCCTCGTCGTAGTCGTCGGCCAGCAGGGACACGGACCCGGTGGCCTCGATGTTTCGCAGGCGCTTGAGCCGGGTCGTGGTCTTCGGCTTGCGGTCGACGGCCGTCACGACGCCGTCCTCGCCGAGGGCGGCGAACACCGTGGGCACCAGGTGCGGGCGGCCGGCCGCGTCCACCGTGGCCAGTCGCGCCACCCGGGCGGCGAGGAACCGGCGGCGCGCCTCGCCGGGGTCCATGCGGGGCACGGGCGTGGCCTCCTCTCAGCCGTACGTTCAGCCCTCCGTTCAGCCGTCTGTCAGGGCCCGCAGCACCTCCTCGTCCGTCAACTGCTCGAAGTCGTCGTACCAGACGCCCACGGCGGTGAAGGTGGGCGGCTGGTGGAGGCAGATCACCTCGTCGGCCTCGCCGCTCAGCGCGCGGACGGCGTCGGGCGCGCCGACGGGGACGGCGAGGACGGTGTGCGCGGGTGCGCCGCGCCGGACGTGCCGCAGCGCGGCGCGGGCGGTGGAACCGGTGGCCAGGCCGTCGTCGACGACGATCGCGGTGCGTCCGCGCAGGTCCGGGGCGGGACGGCCGTGGCGGTAGCGCCGGGCGCGGCGGCGCAGTTCGGCGCGTTCGCGCTCCACCGCCGGGGCGAGGTCCTCCTCGGTCAGGCCGAGCAGGTCCAGGGCCGTCTTGTCGAACAGCGGCGGGTCGTCCCCGGCGATCGCGCCGAGGCCGTACTCCTCCTGCGAGGGGGCGCCGATCTTGCGGACCACGACCACGTCCAGCGGGGCGTCCAGCACCCGCGCGACCTCCCGGGCCACCGCGACGCCGCCGCGGGGCAGCGCCAGCACCACGGGGTCGGGCAGCGCGCCCGCCTCGTACCGGGAGCGCAGCCGTTCGGCCAGTTGCCGGCCCGCCTGCGCACGGTCGCGGAACCTCATGGGCGTCCCTCCTTCCGCCCTGGGTGCCGGGTACCCCGCGGGGCCCGGCCGACCACATCCCGCCGGCGCCGTCGGCCCGGCCGGTTAGGCCGAGGTGTGAGGGGCAGTCGGAGAGGACTCACGGCAGACCGGTTCCCCCGTAGGAGCAACAGTGTCGACAGGCCGACTCCCGGATCGCGAACAGCGGATCCTGAACGAGATAGAACGCGCCCTCAGCCGTGACCGCCGTCTGGTCCGGCGGCTGCGGTCGGCGCGCAGACCACCGGCCCTCTCCCGGGTGGCGTCCTACGCTCCTCGGCTGTGGACCGTGGTGCTGCTGGTGGCGGTCTCCGCCGCCCTCCTGACAGCCGGTGCGGTCACCGCTGAGCCGGGCGTGATCTGGGCGTTCGCGGCGGTGTGGCCGGTGGCGCTGTACTCCGTCCTGCGGCTGCTGTGCCGCCGGGCCGAGTCCTGACGCGCCGCCGACAGGCCCGGATCCCCGCCGTGGCTGCCGTGGTGCCCCTTCGACCGGCCCAGGCCTGCACTTCGATCAGTGATTCGACCCCGCTATACACTGCGTCTATACACGCCGCATATAGCCCCAACATGCCTTGAGCGACCAGGAAGACGACGAAAACGGGGCCCGGTTCCGGGCATTGACGGCACTGACGGCACTGACGGCCGGGTGTCTCACGCTGACCGGCTGCGCACGCGACGGCACGGCGCCGAGCGCGGCCCGCGCGCATCCCGCGTTCGGCACGGCGGACTGCCGTCACGCCAAGTGCGTCGCGCTGACCTTCGACGCGGGGCCGAGCGAGAACTCCGCCCGGCTGCTCGACATCCTCAAGGAGGAACAGGTACCGGCGACCTTCTTCCTGCTCGGCGCCCGGCACATCGAGAAGTACCCGGAGCTGGTCGTCCACATGGCCGCCGAGGGCCACGAGGTGGCGACCCACACCTGGGACCACCACATCCTGACCCGGATACCGGCGGAGCGCGTACGCGAGGAGATACAGCGCCCGAACGAGGAGATAGAGCGGCTGACCGGGCAGAAGCCGACTCTGATGCGGCCGCCGCAGGGCCGCACCGACGACACCGTGCACCGGATCTGCAAGGAGCTGGGCATGTCCGAGGTCCTGTGGAGCGTGACCGCCAAGGACCACACCACGACGGACTCCGAGCTGATCACCCGGCGCGACCTCGACCAGACCTCCCGGAACGGGATCATCCTGCTGCACGACATCTACGCGGGTACGGTGCCCGCGGTGCCCGGGATCATCGACGCGCTGAAGGAACGGGGGGTACGTCTTCGTCACCGTGCCGCAGTTGCCGGCGCCGGGCAGGGCGGAGCCGGGCAAGGTCTACCGGCCGTAGGACGACCCGCAAAGTGGCTTCTCACCGGGCCGCGCTCTCCAGGCGCGCGGCCCGGTTCAGCCGCCGCCGGCAAGGCGGAGCCGGTAGCGCCTCCCCGGCCGCCCGCCGACGATCTCCTCACCCACCGCCGTGAACCCGGTGCGTGCAAGCACGGTCATGGAGGCCGCGTTGTCGAGGGTGGTGACCGCGGTGAGCTCGGTGAGCCGGTACGTCACGACGGCGAGCCGGCTCACCTCCCGCACGGCGGCCGTCGCCACGCCCCGGCCCGCGGCGCGCTCGCCGATCCGGTACCCGAGTTCGGCGCACCCGTCGGCGACGTCGACGAGGTTGACGCGGCCCACCAGTTCGCCCTGTTCGTCCACGACGACGTGGAAGTGGCAGACGCCGGCGTCCTGTTCGGCGAGGAGAGCGCGGTGACGGGCGGCGAATCCCGTGAAGTACGCGTCCCCCCGGTCCGGCACGGAGCGGGCGAAGTGACGACGGTTCTCTCGCTCGAAGGCCAGCAGCGCCTCCGCGTGGTCGGGGCGCAGCCGCTCCAGTATCACCATGATCGGGAGCATACGCGGAAGGATCGGGCGATGAGCCAACCGTGTGAGCCGGGGACAAACTTACAAGGTGAGGCCACCGATTGCCTACGATCGTGGCGTGGTGAACTTCTCGCTCGAACGCACCGCGCCGCTCCCCCTCGACGAGGCGTGGCGGCGGATCACGCGGTGGTCGCGGCATGCCGACGCGGTGCCGCTGACCCGTATCAACGTGGTCACGTCCGCGCCGACCCGGGAGGGCACGGTGTTCGTGGCCCGTTCGGGGATCGGTCCCCTCGGCTTCGACGATCCGATGGAGGTCACCGTCTGGCGTCCGCCGGCCGACGGCGAGCCGGGACTGTGCCGGGTGGAGAAGCGCGGCCGAATGGTGCTGGGCTGGGCCGAGTTCGAGGTGCGGCCCGGCCCCGGGGGCCGCACACGGGTGGTCTGGCGGGAGGAACTGCGGGTCCGCTTCCTGCCGGGCCTGTTCGACGAACCCCTGCGCGGCGCGGCCCGGTCGGTGTTCGGACGCGCACTGAACCGGCTGCTCAGGCAGCCCTGAGAAAGTTGACGTACCGTCAGGCAACCGAGCCGATCCGCTCGGTGGCCTCGGGCACGCCGTCGTGGTGGATCGGGGTGTGCGCGCCGGTGAGGGACACGCCGCTGCCGCCGCGCCGGTCGGCGACGATCTCGGAGGCGATCGACAGGGCCGTCTCCTCGGGCGTACGGGCGCCGAGGTCGAGGCCGATCGGGGACCGCAGCCGCGCCAACTCCAGTTCCGTCACGCCGACTTCACGCAGCCGGCGGTTGCGGTCGAGGTGGGTGCGGCGGGAGCCCATGGCGCCGACGTAGGCCACGGGAAGGCGCAGCGCCAGCTTCAGCAGGGGAATGTCGAACTTGGCGTCGTGGGTCAGGACGCACAGCACCGTGCGGGCGTCGACCCCGGTGCGGGCGAGGTACTCGTGCGGCCACTCGACGACGGTCTCGTCGGCCTCCGGGAAGCGCGCCCGGGTGGCGAAGACGGGCCGGGCGTCGCACACGGTGACGTGGAAGCCGAGGAACTTGCCGACGCGCACCAGCGCCGAGGCGAAGTCGATCGCCCCGAAGACGATCATCCGGGGCGGCGGCACCGCGGACTCGACGAGGACCGTGAGCGGGGCGCCGCAGCGCGAGCCCCGCTCGCCGATCTCCAGCGTGCCGGTGCGCCCGGCGTCCAGGAAGGCGGACGCCTCGCCGACGACCGTGCGGTCCAGTTCCGGGTGGCCGCCGAGGCCGCCCTCCCAGGAGCCGTCCGGGCGGACCAGCAGTGCCCTGCCCAGCAGTCGGGCCGAGCCGGACACGATCCGGGCCAGGGCCGCCGCCTCCCCCCGCGCGGCGGCGGCCAGCGCGGACGCGGCCACGGCATGGGCCGGATCGGCTGCCCGTACCGGTGTGACGAGGATGTCGATGACGCCGCCGCAGGTCAGTCCGACGGCGAAGGCGTCCTCGTCGCTGTAGCCGAAGCGCTCCAGGACGGTTTCGCCGTCCTCCAGCGCCTGCCGGCACAGCTCGTACACGGCGCCCTCCACACAGCCGCCGGAGACGGAGCCGATGGCCGTGCCGTCGGCGTCGACCGCGAGGGCGGCACCCGGCCGGCGCGGTGCGCTGCCGCCGACGGCCACCACGGTGGCCACGGCGAAGTCGCGTCCCTGCGCGACCCACCGGTCCAGTTCCTCGGCGATGTCCAGCATCTGTAGGTCTCCTTGCGGCGGTCGTGGGGAGGGCGCGTCGGCGGCGGGCGGTGCGGCTAGCGCACGGCCAGCCAGCTCTCGATGGGGTTGAGCGCGAAGTAGACGAGGAAGACCGCGGTCAGGCCCCACATGAAGGCGCCGATCTCCCGGGCCCTGCCCTGGGCGGCCTTGATGGCGGTGTACGAGATGACGCCGGCCGCGACACCCGTGGTGATGGTGTACGTGAACGGCATCAGGACCACGGTGAGGAAGACCGGGATCGCGGTGGACCGGTCGGCCCAGTCCACGTGCCGGGCGTTCATCAGCATCATGGCCCCGATGACCACCAGCGCGGCGGCGGCGACCTCCTGCGGGACGATCGCGGTGAGCGGGGTGAAGAACAGGCAGGCCGCGAAGAACAGGCCGGTGACGACCGAGGCGAGGCCCGTGCGGGCGCCCTCGCCGACGCCGGTCGCCGACTCGATGAACACGGTCTGCCCGGATCCGCCGGCCACACCGCCGATCGCTCCGCCCGCGCCGTCGATGAACAGCGCCTTGGACAGGCCGGGCATCCGGCCCTCGGCGTCGGCCAGCTTCGCCTCGGTGCCGACGCCGATGATGGTGGCCATCGCGTCGAAGAAGCCGGCCAGGACCAGAGTGAAGACGATCATGCCGACCGTCATCGCGCCGACCTGGCCCCAGCCGCCGAACTCGACGTGCCCGAAGAGCGAGAAGTCGGGCATCGACACAGCGCTGCCGTGCAGTACGGGCGCGCCGCCCGCCCAGGCGTCGGCCTTGATGACGCCCGCCCCGTTCAGGACGGCCGCCGCCACCGTGCCGCCGACGATGCCGACGAGGATGGCGCCGGGGACGTTGCGGGCCTGGAGCACGAAGATCAGCAGCAGGGTGCAGGCGAAGAGCAGCACCGGCCAGCCGGCGAGTTCGCCGGCCGGACCGAGGGTGACCGGGGTGGTCTTTCCCTGGTGCACGAAACCGGACTTGTAGAAGCCGATGAGCGCGATGAACAGGCCGATGCCGATGGTGATCCCGTGCTTGAGCGCCTGCGGGATGGCGTTCATGATCATCTCGCGTAGGCCGGTGACCACCAGCAGCATGATGACCACGCCGTAGACCACGCACATGCCCATCGCCTGCGGCCAGGTCATCTGCGGCGCGACCTGCGAGGACAGGACGCCGGAGACGGACAGGCCGGCGGCGAGGGCGAGCGGCACCCTGCCGACGAAGCCCATCAGCAGGGTGGTGAGGGCCGCGGCGAACGCGGTCGCGGTGATCAGGGCCTTCTGGCCGAGGGTGTCGCCGGCGGCGTCCTTGCCGGACAGGATCAGGGGGTTGAGGAGCAGGATGTACGCCATCGCCATGAAGGTGGTGACGCCGCCGCGCACTTCACGCGCGAGCGTGGATCCCCGCCGGGATATGTGGAAGTAGCGGTCGAGCCAGGACCGGCCCGCCGGGACGCGGCTGCCCGCGCCCGCGTCCTCAGCGGTGGTCCTCGGCTCCACTGACTGCTGGGTCATGGGGCCATCTCCCAAGGTTCACAGGGACACCCGATGCCGTTGACGGCATGCGGGATCTGGGAATGGACGACCCGGGGGACGGCCCGAGACGAACAGTTGGGGTCCCCGGGGGCGAACTGCCCCCGGGGGTTCATCGGTTCGGACGCCGTGGGCTCACATGCCGGTGAGGTGTTCCGGCCGGACCGGCGTCCGGTTCAGCTCCAGCCCCGTCGCGTTGCGGATCGCCGCCAGGACGGCGGGTGTGGACGACAGGGTGGGGGCCTCGCCGACGCCGCGCAGCCCGTACGGCGCGTGGTCGTCGGCGAGTTCGAGCACGTCGACGGGGATGGTCGGCGTGTCGAGGATGGTGGGGATGAGGTAGTCCGTGAAGGACGGGTTGCGCACCTTCGCCGTCTTCGGGTCGACGACGATCTCCTCCATGACCGCCACGCCCAGGCCCTGGGTGGTGCCGCCCTGGATCTGGCCGACGACGGACAGCGGGTTGAGCGCCTTGCCGACGTCCTGGGCGCAGGCCAGCTCGATCACCTTCACCAGGCCGAGATCGGTGTCCACCTCGACGACCGCGCGGTGCGCGGCGAAGGAGTACTGCACATGGCCGTTGCCCTGGCCGGTGCGCAGGTCGAAGGGTTCGGTCGGCCGGTGCCGCCACTCCTCCTCCACCTCGACGGCCTCGTCCTCGAGGACGTCCACCAGGTCGGCGAGGGCCTCGCCGCCGTCGGTGACGACCTTGCCGCCCTCCAGGAGGAGTTCGGCGGTGGCCCAGGCCGGGTGGAAGGAGCCGAACTTGCGGCGCCCGATCTCCAGGACCTTCTCGCGCACGAGCTCGCAGGCGTTCTTGACGGCGCCGCCGGTGACGTACGTCTGCCGGGAGGCGGAGGTCGAACCGGCGCTGCCCACCTGGGTGTCGGCCGGGTGGATGGTCACCTGGGCGACGCCCAGCTCGGTGCGGGCGATCTGCGCGTGGACGGTGACACCGCCCTGGCCGACCTCCGCCATCGCGGTGTGCACGGTGGCGACCGGCTCACCGCCGACGACCTCCATGCGGACCTTGGCGGTGGAGTAGTCGTCGAAGCCCTCGGAGAAGCCGACGTTCTTGATGCCGACCGCGTAGCCCACCCCGCGTACGACGCCCTCGCCGTGCGTGGTGTTGGACAGGCCACCGGGCAGCTGCCGGACGTCGGCGCCCTCGGAGCTCTCCCACTGGCGCTCCGGCGGCATCGGCATCGCCTTGACGCGGCGCAGGAGTTCGGCGACCGGGGCCGGGGAGTCGACCGGCTGCCCGGTCGGCATGATCGTGCCCTGGGACATGGCGTTCAGTTGCCGGAACTCCACCCGGTCCATGCCGACGGCGTCGGCGAGCTTGTCCATCTGCGCCTCGTAGGCGAAGCACGCCTGGACCGCGCCGAAGCCGCGCATGGCGCCGCAGGGCGGGTTGTTGGTGTAGAGGGCGACGGCCTCGATGTCGACGTCGTCGACCTCGTACGGGCCGATGCCGAGCGAGGCGGCGTTGCCGACGACCGCCGGGGAGGCGGAGGCGTACGCGCCGCCGTCCAGCACGATCCGGCACCTGACGTGGGTCAGCTTGCCGTCCTTGGTGGCCCCGTGCTCGTAGTACAGCTTCGCCGGGTGGCGGTGGACGTGTCCGAAGAAGGACTCGAACCGGTTGTAGACGATCTTGACGGGCTTGCCGGTGCGCAGCGCCAGCAGGCAGGCGTGGATCTGCATCGACAGGTCCTCGCGCCCGCCGAAGGCACCGCCGACGCCGGACAGCGTCATGCGGACCTTCTCCGGCGGCAGGCCGAGCACCGGCGCGATCTGGCGCAGGTCGCTGTGCAGCCACTGGGTGGCGATGTAGAGGTGGACGCCGCCGTCCTCCTCGGGCACGGCGAGCCCGGACTCGGGGCCGAGGAAGGCCTGGTCCTGCATGCCGAAGTGGTATTCGCCCCTGACGACGAAGTCGGCTCTCCTCGCGGCCTGTTCGGCGTCGCCGCGGACGATCGGCTGACGGTGGACGATGTTGGGGTGCGGGACGTGGCCGGCGTGGTGGTCGGTGCGGTTCTCGTGGACGAGGACCGCGTCCGGTGCGGTCGCGGAGGCCTCGTCGGTGATCACCGGCAGTTCCCGGTACTGCACCTTGATCTTGGCGGCGGCGCGGCGGGCGGTCTCGGGGTGGTCGGCGGCGACGACGGCGACGGGCTCGCCGTGGTGGCGGACCTTGCCGTGGGCCAGGACCGGGGTGTCCTGGATCTCCAGGCCGTAGTTCTTCACCTCGGTGGGCAGGTCGTCGTACGTCATCACGGCGTACACGCCCGGTGTGGCGAGGGCCTCGGCGGTGTCGATCGAGACGATCTCGGCGTGCGCGACCGTGGAGCGCAGGATCTGGCCCCAGAGCATGTCCTCGTGCCACATGTCGGAGGAGTACGCGAACTCGCCGGTGACCTTGAGGATGCCGTCGGGGCGGAAGGTGGACTCGCCGATGCCGCCCCTGGTCTGCGAGCCCTGGGTGACTTTGGTGGGAGCGCCGGTGGGGGTACCACCGTGCTCGAACGTAGTGGAGAGCTTGGAGGCCGTCATGGTCAGACCCCCTCGGACTGGCGGGCGGCGGCCAGGCGGACCGCATCCATGATCTTCTCGTAGCCCGTGCAGCGGCACAGGTTGCCCGACAGGGCCTCGCGGATGTCCGCGTCGGTCGGGTTGGGGTTGCGCTCCAGCATCTCGTCGGCGGCGACCAGCAGGCCCGGGGTGCAGAATCCGCACTGGACGGCGCCCGCGTCGATGAACGCCTGCTGGACCGGCGAGAGTTCGCCCTCCACGCCGGACTGCGCGCCGGCGCCCCGCGGCTGCCACCGCTGGGCGTCCTCCAGCGCCGTACCGCAGGCGCCCGTGCCGCAGGACCGCCGTCTGGCGAAGTCCGCCAGGCCCTCGACGGTCACGACCTCGCGCCCCTCGACCTGCCCGGCGGCGACCAGGCAGGAGCACACCGGCACGCCGTCCAGGCGCACGGTGCAGGAGCCGCACTCGCCCTGCTCGCAGGCGTTCTTGGAGCCGGGCAGCCCCAGGCGCTCGCGCAGGACGTACAGCAGGGACTCGCCCTCCCAGACGTCGTCGGCCTGCTGGGGGCGTCCGTTGACGGTGAAGTTGACGCGCATCACGCGGCTCCCTCGTTCGTTCGGCGGGCGCCGCGGTACGACTCCCAGGTCCAGGTGAGCGTCCGGCGGGCCATGACGCCCACCGCGTGGCGGCGGTAGCTCGCGGTGCCCCGGACGTCGTCGATCGGGTTGCAGGCGGCGGAGCACAGCTGCGCGAACTGCTGGGCGACGGAGGGGGTGATGATCTCCCCGCTCTCCCAGAAGCCGCCCTCGTCGAGTGCCGCGTTCAGGAACTCCTCGGCGGCCCTGGCCCGGATGGGCGTGGGCGCGGCCGAGCCGATGCCGGTGCGCACCGTACGGGTCTTCGGGTGCAGGGCGAGGCCGAAGGCGCACACGGCGATGACCATGGCGTTGCGGGTGCCGACCTTGGAGAACTGCTGCGGTCCGTCGGCCTTCTCGACGTGGACGGCGCGGATCAGCTCGTCGGGCTCCAGGGCGTTGCGCTTGACGCCGGTGTAGAAGGCGTCGATCGGGATGCGGCGGGAGCCGCGGACCGACTCCACCTCGACCTCCGCGCCGGCCGCCAGCAGGGCGGGGTGGGCGTCGCCGGCCGGGGAGGCGGTGCCGAGGTTGCCGCCGACGCCGCCGCGGTTGCGGATCTGCGGGGAGGCCACCGTGTGCGAGGCGAGGGCCAGGCCCGGCAGCTCGGCCCGCAGGTTCTCCATGATCTTCGAGTACGGAACGGAGGCGCCGAGCCGCACGGCGTCCTCGCCGACCTCCCACTCGTAGAGGTCTGGGACGCGGGTCAGGTCGAGGAGGTACTCGGGCCGTCGGTGGTCGAAGTTGATCTCGACCATCACGTCGGTGCCACCCGCAATCGGCACAGCGGAGGGGTGCTCGGCCTTCGCGGCGAGCGCCTCCTCCCAGCTGGCGGGGCGAAGGAAGTCCATGACCGGCTCTCTTCTTCCGTCTCGTGAGTCGTACAGATTGAGCCAATCCGTGTGCGGCGGGCCCGGCTCGTTCCTGTCCCTTTTACGCGGAGTGGAGTCAGTACACCGTTGACCGCTCCGGCTCGGTCAGTCACCGAAAACATGAAGGGTTTGGCTGGTCGGCGCGGGCATCTTGTAGATTCGTATGAACCGAGGTCATCAGGAACCTCTTCGGTTCCCCTGGAAACAGAGGCGGCCGAGGGGACGCGGACTCACCTCTTGGCAGAGCTGCTGCCCGGCCGCGCGGCCGGGCCCTCGCCACTTGACCCATCGTAGTTTTCGAGACACAGAACGGCGGCGACGAGAATGCGGCTGCGCGCACTGCTGGACACCGATGCGCTGGGCCTGAAGCTGCTCGGCGGGGAGGACGAGCTGGACCGCACCGTCCGGGGTGTCATGACCACCGACCTGCGCGACCCCAGCCGCTACCTCTCCGGCGGTGAGCTGGTGCTGTCGGGGCTCGCCTGGCGCCGGGACGCCGCCGACTCCGAGCCGTTCGTACGGATCCTGGTGCGGGCCGGGGTGGCCGCCCTGGCGGCCGGTGAGGCCGAGCTGGGGCCCGTGCCCGACGACCTCGTGGCGGCCTGCGCCCGGCACCGGCTGCCGCTGTTCGCGGTGAACGAGTCGGTGGCGTTCGCGACGATCACCGAGCACGTGGTGCGGCAGGTGTCCGGCGAGCGCGCCGGTGACCTGGCGGCCGTGGTGGAGCGGCACCGCAGGATGATGACGGCCGGCCCGGCGGGCGGCGGTCCCGACGTGGTGCTGGACCTGCTGGGCTCCGACCTGGACCTGCGGGCCTGGCTGCTCTCCCCCACCGGCCGGCTGATCGCCGGGCCCAAGGTGGGGGGCCCGGCGCTGCCCGCCGACATGTGCGCCCGGCTCGCCGCCGAGCACCTGGCGGCCGCCCGCACCGGCCGGCGCGGCCCGCACCGGGTGGCGCTGGGCCCGACGACGTACTCCCTGTTCCCCATCCGCGGCGGCGGCCGCTCCCCGCAGGCCGCGCGGGACGCGCGCGAGACGGTGCTGTCGGACTGGCTGCTGGCGGTGGAGGCGGACGCGGGCGAGTGGCCCGAAGAGCGGCTGGATCTGCTCCAGGGCGTCACTCAGCTGATCGCGGTCGAACGGGACCGCCGGGACGCGGCCCGCACGGTGCGCAGGCGGCTGGCCCAGGAGGTGCTGGAGCTGGTGCAGAGCGGCGCGCCGCCCACGGAGATCGCCGCGCGGCTGAGGGTCGCCGCGCCGGTGCTGCTGCCCGGCCTCGGGGCGGCCCCGCACTGGCAGGTGGTCGTGGCCCGCGTCGAGTGGGACGACGGGCGGAGCGAGGGCGGGCCGATCGCCCAGTCGCTGCTGGAGGAGATCCTCGTCGACCCCCACAGCACCGGTCCCGAGCCGTCCGACCGCGTAGCAGTCGCCCACACGGGCGACGAGGCGGTCGCGCTGGTGCCGCTCCCGGCCGTCTCGGCCGAGCACGACGGCTCCGAGACCGGGATCCTCGCCGACGCGCTGCTGGAGGCCGTACGCGACCCGTTGTCGGCCGGTCTCGACGGCGACGGGCGGCTCACCTTGGGCGTCAGCGCGGCCGTGCACTCGGCCGAGGGACTGCGCGGGGCGCTGGAGGAGGCCCGGCACGCCCGGCGGGTCGCGGCGGCGCGCTCCGGACGCGTCTGCGCGGCCGGGCACCAGGAGCTGGCCTCCCACGTCCTGCTGCTGCCCTTCGTCCCGGACGACGTGCGCCGCGCCTTCACCGCGCGGCTGCTGGACCCGCTGCGGGACTACGACCGCCGGCACCGCGCCGAGCTGATCCCCACTCTGGAGGCCTTCCTCGACTGCGACGGCTCCTGGACCCGCTGCGCCACCCGGCTCCACCTGCACGTCAACACGCTGCGCTACCGGGTCGGGCGTATCGAGCAGTTGACGGGCCGTGACCTGTCCCGCCTCGAGGACAAGCTGGACTTCTTCCTGGCGCTGCGCATGAGTTGAGGCCGTGACGGACGATCAAGGCGCGCCACCTGCGGCCTCCTCCGTCCCACGACTTTGTGAAATTTTTCACCCATCCTCTTGGCCGGGCCACGGATTTCGTGCTGAGATGCCGCCACCACTCAAGGCTCGATGGCGTGCTCGGGGAGGGCAACGTGGCGCATACCGCCATGTCTGGTAACGGAACGACCCCTGGTGACGATCCACTCCAGACCGCGGTATGGCGGCTGCGCTCACGCGCGTGCTGGGCCGACGCGGCAGCGCTGCTCCAGTCGGCCACCGCGGCCGCGGCGCTGCAGAGAACCGCGCTGCTGGTCGAACGCTGCCTCTACACCGAGGCGGGCTGGGAGGCGGCCGAGGGCGCGCTGCGCACCGCCGAGGCGCTGGCCCACACCGACGAGGAGCGGGGCGCCGCCGCTTGTGAACGCGGGTACCTTGCCTACGCGGCCACCCTGCACGGCGTACGGGACCGGGCGGACGAGGCGCGCTCGGCGCTCGGCCGGGCCGCGGCGCTGGTGCCGCCCGGAGGGCCGGCGCGGGCCCTGCTGGACTTCCGGCGCGGTCTGATCGCCGAGAACCTCACCCGCTCCCCGCAGGCCGCGCACGCCGCGTACCGGCGCGCGCACGCGGGCGCGATCGCCCACGCCGATCCGCTGCTGCTCTCCTTCACCTGGCGCCATCTGGCCGGACTGGCGATGCGGGACGGCGAGTTGGCCGAGGCCCGTAACGGCTTCGCCGAGTCGCTGCGGATCCGCGAGGAACTGGGCTACCTCGTCGGCACCGCGCCGGCCCTGGTCTCCCTGGCCGACACGGAGTCCGAACCGGAGGCGTCCCGCCTGCGCGAGGAGGCACGCCGGCTGTTCCGACTGCTGGGCGGCGTGCCGACCTGGCTGGCACAGCAGTTGGCACCGGCACCACCGGCGACGGGGGCGGCCACGGCCTGAGAGACCCACGAGGCGACTGCTCCTCAGAGGAACCTGAGAGGTTGCTGTGCCAGGCTGACCAGCCCCAACGCGCGGACGGCCGACGGTGTCCGCGCACCCCCCACGGTCGCTCTGGAGGATCGCCCGATGAGCCTGGTCAACGGACTTCCCGCGCATGTGCTGCTGGTCCACGCAGTCGTCGTCCTGGTTCCTCTCAGCGCCCTGGCGCTCGTGCTCTGCGCCCTGTGGCCGCAGGCCGCCCGGCGCCTCGGTCTCGTGCTGCCACTGCTCGCCCTGGTCACGCTGGTGAGCGTGCCGCTGACCACTCAGGCCGGGGAGTGGCTGGAACGCCATGTGAGCGGCGACGCGCTGGTGCGCCGGCACGCGGAGCTGGGTGACGGACTGCTCCCGTGGGCTCTCGGCCTGTTCGTGCTGGCGGCCGGCGTCTGGTGGATGTCCCGCCGGACGCCCGCATCGGACGGGGGAACGCGCGCGGGCTCGGTGCTCCGGGTCGCCGCGGTCGTCCTGTCCGTGGTGGTGGCCGCGGGTGCGGTCGTCGACGTGTACCGGATCGGCGACTCGGGCGCGAAGGCCGCCTGGCACGACGCCTACTCGAAGACGGCCACGCAGCCGGGCGGCAACGACTGACGGGCGGAATGCCGCCACCACGTGTCACCGCGCGCCGGCCCGACCCGGCCCGCACCGCATGACCGCCCGCTCAGTCCGCGCCCGCGAAGTGTTCGGCGACCAGGGCGCGCACCACGTCGATGTCCCGGGCGATGAGGGCGTCCAGGAGGGCCGTGTGCTCGGCCGCGTCGGCGACGAGGTCGGCGCGGGCGGGGCGCGCGGAGCGGCCGACGAGCGGCCACTGGGCGCGGCGGTGCAGGTCCTCGGCGATCTGGACGAGCTGGTCGTTCCCGGAGAGGGACAGCACCGCGCGGTGGAAGGCGCGGTCGGCTTCGGCGTAGGTCGCCCGGCACCCGGAGGACGCGGCCCGCACGGTGGCCTCGGCGAGCGGGCGCAGTTCGGACCAGCGCTCGACGGGCACGCGGCGGGCCAGCCGCAGCATCACCGGCACCTCCAGCAGGGCCCGCACCTCGGCCAGTTCGGCGAGTTCGCGGTCGCCGCGCTCGACCACCCGGAAGCCGCGGTTGGGCACGACCTCCACCGCGCCCTCCAGCGTGAGCTGCTGCATCGCCTCGCGCACGGGGGTCGCGGAGACCCCGAACCGCTCGCCGAGCGCGGGCGCCGAGTAGACCTCGCCTGGTTTCAGCTCCCCCGCCACCAGGGCGGTGCGCAGGGCCTGCAGGATCTGGCCGCGCACGGAGGAGCGCCGTACGAGGGGCCGGGGATGCGGGACGGGCGGTTCGCCGTGCGTGTGCTCGCCTCGGACGCCTCTCCGGGGGAGGTCCGCGGCGGTGGGAGCCTCCTGGTCCCGCTGCGGCTCCCCGGCTTCCTGCTCCCGCCGCAGGTCCGCGACCTGCGGCTGGCGCGGCACGCGAGGCACGGCGCCCCGGCCGGTCCCGTGGGTCCGGGTTCCGGCGGAGTCCTGTGCGCCCTGCTTCACGGTTCTCCTCCGGGCTCGCGGTGCTTGGGGTACTTGGGGTGCTTGGGGTCATTACGGCGGCTTGTCGCTCTGCCGTCAAGCACCTTAGGCGCTGTAGGCCAAGGCTTCACATTCCGATCGACTGAAATAAGGTAAGCCTTACCTGCAGTCGAACGTGAAAACGGTGGTCCGGCATGCCTGTGCCCTCTTCGGCCGTAGCGGACGCCTACGCCCGCCTCACCGAGGTCTTCCCCGGACTCGCGGTGACGGAGGCGGGCCCCGGCGACAGCGTCCCGGACGGCGATGGCTGGACCTCGGGCGCCTCCCTCACGGCGGGCGGCAGCGGCCTGGACGCGTTCCTGGCCTGGGACGACGCCCAGGTGCTGCGGGACTACGGCACGCCCGCACGCCCGGACGTCGTGGCGAGCTTCGGGCTGCACCGCTACGCCTGGCCCGCCTGCCTGCTGTTCACCGTGCCCTGGTTCCTGCACCGCCGAGTGCCCCGCCTCCCCGTGACCCACGTCTCCTACGACCGCGCCGCCGGCCGCATGGCCGTACGCCCCGCCGCCTTCGCCTGCCTGCCGGGCGACCCGGCGGCCGCACTGCCCGGCGCGCGCGTCGTACGCGACGAGGAGGCGCTGCGGGCCGAACTCCGCTCGGCCGTCGCCGAGCACCTGGAACCGGTACTGGCCGGATTCGGCCCCCGTATGCGGCGGCGCGGGCGCGCCCTGTGGGGCATGGCGACCGACGAGGTCGTCGAGGGACTCTGGTACGTCGCCCATCTACTCGGCGAACAGGAGCGGGCGGTGCGCGAACTGGAGCTGCTGCTGCCGGGGGCGACCCGGCCGTACGTCGGCTCCGCCGCCTTCCGGGAACTGACGGGGCCCGACGGCGAGTCCCTGCCGACCCGCGACCGGGCCAGCTGCTGCATGTTCTACACCGTGCGCCCCGATGACCTCTGCGTCACCTGCCCGCGCACCCGCGACGCGGACCGGATCGCCAAACTGACCGCCACGGCGGCGGGCTGAGCGACCGTCACATCGGGCCGAACCCGCCCCGGCGGTCCGCCACACCTCCCGCGATCGCGTAAGATCACTCGCGACTGGGACACCCACAAGGTCACAGGTGATTCACAAATCCCTCACCTGTCGCGGGAACTTTCCGCGGAACCACCAGTATGGGTAGTCTTATTCGAACTCAACTCCCGCCCCTCAAGCGGCAGTTCGAGCAGAACGCCGCCCCGGGCATCCCCTTGCACCTCCTTGGCGGCCTCTTGCCCCGAAAACCCCTGAGGGCCGACGGGATTGGGCCACTATGGCGGGCGTTACGCCCTATCCCAATGCAAGGGACCCCAGATGAGACTGACCGACATATCGCTGAACTGGCTGCTTCCGGGCGCCGTGCTGCTCCTGGGCGTGCTGGCGGCGGTTGCGGTGATCGCGCGCGGCAAGCGCTCCTCCGGGGAGAACGCGAGCGCGGACGACTCGTGGGAGCGCAGCGAGGAGCGCCGCAGGCGCAAGGAGGCCATCTACGGCACGGCCTCCTACGCTCTGCTGTTCTGCTGTGCGGCGGTGGCCGCGGCACTCTCCTTCCATGGCCTGGTCGGCTTCGGCGAGCAGAACCTCGGCCTGACCGACGGCTGGCAGTACCTGGTGCCGTTCGGTCTGGACGGCGCGGCGATGTTCTGTTCCGTGCTCGCGGTCCGCGAGGCCAGCCACGGTGACGCGGCGCTCGGCTCCCGGATACTCGTATGGATGTTCGCCGCCGCCGCGGCCTGGTTCAACTGGGTGCACGCGCCCAGGGGCATCGACCACGCGGGGGCGCCGCACTTCTTCGCGGGCATGTCGCTCTCGGCCGCGGTCCTGTTCGACCGCGCGCTGAAGCAGACCCGCCGGGCCGCCCTGCGCGAGCAGGGTCTGGTGCCGCGCCCGCTGCCGCAGATCCGCATAGTCCGCTGGCTGCGGGCGCCGCGCGAGACCTACAAGGCCTGGTCGCTGATGCTCCTGGAGGGCGTGCGGAGCCTGGACGAGGCGGTCGACGAGGTGCGCGAGGACGAGCGCCAGAAGGCGGAGAGCCGGCGGCTGCGTCGCGATCAGGAGCGCATGGAGCGGGCGCAGTTGAAGGCGATCAGCCGGGGCCACCGCGGCTTCATCGGCCGGGGCGGCCGACAGGCCGAGCAGCAGGCCCTGGAGCGCGGCTCCACGCAGGTCACCGCGGAGCCTGCCATAGCGGCGGCGGAGCTTCCCGTGCGCGCGCGTCCGTCCCTCCAGCCCGTCCGCAAGGGGTCCGAGAGCTCCACCCTCGACCTCACCGCGGAGGACGACACAATGGCCCTGCCGCGCCTCGACTCCCTGGAGCGCAAGCTCAAGGACCTGGAGCAGCAGTTCGGCTAGGAACGACTCGACTGGACCGGTGAACGGGTGGGGGGCGCGGCCTGCGGGCCGCGCCCCCCACCCGTTCACGCGGCGTCCGCGCCCAGTTCGAACCAGACGGACTTTCCGACCCCGTGCATGCACACGCCCCAGGTGTCCGCGAGGGACTGCACCAGGACCAGGCCCCGGCCGCCGGTGCCGTCGCCCGTCCCCGGTGTCCGGGGTCTGGGCCTGCGGGCCACGAAGTCCCGTACCTCCACGCGCAGTCCGCGCGGTGACACGGTGGCCGTCAGGATCGCGTCGTCGTCGGTGTGGACGAGCGCGTTGGTGACCAGTTCGCTGGTGAGCAGTTCCGCGACCTCCGACGTGCCGGGCCTGCCCCAATGGCGCAGCAGCGCGCGCAGCGCCCGCCGCGCCTCGGGCACCGCCTTGAGGTCGGCCCGCCCCAGCCTGCGTCTGAGCTGCGGCGGGACCGGCCGTCCCGGGAGGCCGTCCGCCTCTCCGCCCGCCGGTCTCTGCGTGTGTTCCTCCGTCGTCCGAGCCGAGGAGGCCCCGACCGTCGCGGGACCGCCCCCTCGTGCCTGCCTCTTCATGTCCCCCGTCCGCGTGCCGATGTCGGTTCCCCTCCGGTTCGAACACGTTCACGGAGATCCATGCCCCGTCGGGCGCGGGCCAGTCATGCGGAATGGCGCACGCCCAGTTGTCCGGCGCTCCCTTGTCCCGACGGGCTTACGGCCGGGGCACGTTGCGCAGGTTGGAGCGCGCCATCTGCACCATCCGGCCGACGCCTCCGTCCAGCACCATCTTCGACGCGGACAGCGCGAACCCGGTCACCATCTCGGCCTTGATCTTCGGCGGGATCGACAGGGCGTTGGGGTCGGTGACGACGTCCACGAGGGCGGGGCCCTTGTGGCTGAAGGCCTCCTTCAGGGCGCCGGCGAGGTGCCGGGGCTTCTCCACCCGGATGCCGTGGGCGCCGCAGGCGCGGGCGACGGCGGCGAAGTCGGGGTTCTTCATGGCCGTCCCGTAGGCGGGCAGGCCCGCGACCATCATCTCCAGCTCCACCATGCCCAGCGAGGAGTTGTCGAACAGGACGACCTTCACCGGCAGGTCGTACTGCACCAGGGTCAGGAAGTCGCCCATCAGCATGGCGAAGCCGCCGTCCCCCGACATGGACACCACCTGGCGGCGGCGGTCGGTGAACTGCGCGCCGATCGCCATCGGCAGCGCGTTGGCCATCGAGCCGTGCGAGAAGGAACCGATGATGCGGCGGCGCCCGTTGGGCGAGATGTAGCGGGCGCCCCAGACGTTGCACATGCCCGTGTCGATGGTGAACACGGCGTCGTCGTCGGCCACTTCGTCCAGGACGGCGGCCACGTACTCGGGGTGGATCGGGACGTGCTTTTCCACCTTCCTCGTGTACGCCTTGACGACCCCCTCGAGGGCGTCCGTGTGCTTCTTGAGCATCCGGTCCAGGAAGCGCCGGTCCGCCTTGGCCCGCACCCGCGGCACGAGACAGCACAGGGTCTCCTTCACATCGCCCCACACCGCGAGGTCGAGCCTGGAACGGCGGCCGAGGTTCTCGGGCCGGACGTCGATCTGGGCGATCTTCACATCGGTGGGCAGGAAGGCGTTGTACGGGAAGTCGGTACCGAGCAGGATCAGCAGGTCGCACTCGTGGGTGGCCTCGTAGGCGGCGCCGTAGCCGAGCAGTCCGCTCATGCCGACGTCGTACGGGTTGTCGTACTGGATGAACTCTTTGCCGCGCAGCGCGTGCCCGACCGGGGACTTGATCCGCTCGGCGAACTCCATCACCTCGGCGTGCGCGCCCGCCGTGCCGCTGCCGCAGAACAGGGTGACCTTGTCGGCCTCGTCGATCATCTCGACGAGCCGGTCGATCTCGGCGTCGCCGGGCCGGACGGTGGGCCGGGAGGTGACGATGGCGGTCTCGGCGGCCCTCTCGGGCGCGGTCTCGGCGGCGATGTCGCCGGGCAGCGACACCACGCTGACGCCGCTGCGGCCCACCGCGTTCTGGATGGCCGTCTGGAGCAGCCGGGGCATCTGCTTCGGGTTGGAGATCAGTTCGCTGTAGTGGCTGCACTCGGCGAACAGCCGGTCGGGGTGGGTCTCCTGGAAGTACCCGAGGCCGATCTCGCCGGAGGGGATGTGGGAGGCGAGGGCGAGGACCGGGGCCATGGAGCGGTGGGCGTCGTACAGGCCGTTGACGAGGTGCAGGTTGCCCGGCCCGCAGGAGCCGGCGCAGGCCGTCAGACGGCCCGTGATCTGGGCCTCGGCGCCGGCCGCGAAGGCGGCGGTCTCCTCGTGGCGGACGTGGATCCAGTCGATGGCGGCGTTGCGGCGGACCGCGTCGACGACCGGATTGAGGCTGTCCCCGACCACGCCGTACAGGCGTTTGACTCCGGCGCGGACGAGGATGTCGACGAACTGCTCTGCGACGCTCTGCTTGGCCATGACGCTCGGGCTCCCCTTCGGTCTGCCGCGGACCCCTCCGCCTCCATGAAGGCACAGCCCCGGCGCTCACGCCTCCCACACGGCGGCGGCCGTACGGTCGTCCGCGTAGCCCTTGACCCGCACCTGGGCGTCCGCCAGGAACGCGGCGAGGCCCGGCGGGGCGGGATCGGACCACCGTCGCGCGAGGTGGGCGCACAGCTCGGGCTCGCCGCGCAGCGGGTCGGCCAGACCGGCGGTGCACATCAGGAGCGTGTCACCCGGTTGGGCCACGGACGCGCGGAAGCGGAAGGGTTCGCGGGGCGGTTCCGGGGCCGGGTCGTACGGGTTCGGCGGGACGGTGATGCCGAGGTCCATGGTGAGCCGGTCGCCGTCCGGGGGCTCGGGCGGCGGCGAGCCGAAGCCGACCAGAGGGTGGCCGGGCGTCTCGGCGACGCCGGGTTCGATGTCCTGCCACTCGCCCTCGCGCAGCCGGAACAGGCCGCCGGCGCCGACGCCGAAGAAGACCCGTACGCGGCACTCGGGGTCGGCGGGCAGGAGCAGACAGCGCAGGGTGGCCGTGTAGTGCTCCGGGTCGACGCCCTGTTCGGCGGCGCCCGCGCGGAGTCTGCCGAGGCTGCGGTCGGTGAGGCGGTGCAGCCCGGACTTCAGGTCGCCGCGCCGGGCCGCGCGGATGTCCTCGGCCAGCCGTGCGTGGCTGCGCCCCACGGCCTCGGCGATCCACTGGCACACCTCGCCGGCCGCGCGGTGCGCGCCCGGGGTGGCGCGGGCGCCGGTCGCCATCGCGACCAGCACCAGCGCCTGATCCCCCGCGCCGAAGCGCGCGGTGAGCAGCGCGTCGCGCCGCGACTCGCCCCGGTACCGTGCGGAGTCCCCCCGGATCGACACCGCCCGTAGCGTGCACGCCCCGTAGGCGGCCCCGTCCAGCACGGTGTCCGGCACCGCGACGTCCAGCCCGTCCGGCTCGGCCATGGGCAACGCGGTGGGCTCGGCCGCGTAGGTGGGCGGCCGGGAGCCGACATACCCGACGGCAACGCCGCCGCCCCGGACACGCGGTGCGACGTACGCCTCGGCGGCGAGCGGTGCGACGTACGCCTTGGCGGCGAGCGGTGCGACGTACGCCTCCGCGGCGGGCGGTGCGGAGTGCGCCTCCGCGCTGCCCGATGTGGCGTGCGCCTCCCCGGCGGCCGGACCGGCCTCCGCCTCCGCGCTGCCCGATGCGGCTTGCGCCTCCCCGGCGGCCGGACCGGCCTCCGCCTCCGCGCTGCCCGATGCGGCTTGCGCCTCCACGGCGGGCGGTGCGACATGCGCCTCGCCGGCGCCCGATACGGAGTGCGCCTTCCCGGCGGCCGGTGCGGAGTGCGCTTCCACGCCGGCCGATGCGGCGTGCGCCTGCCTGGCGGCCGGTGCGTCGTACGCCTCCGCGCAAGGCGGTGCGTCGTACGCCTCCACACCGCCCGAAGCGGCGTGCGCCTCCCCGGCGGCCGGTGGGTCGTACGCCTCGCCTCCGCCTACCTCACGTCCGGAGCCGCCTACGGCTCCGACAGATGGAGGCTCCGGCGGCGAAGGAGGCGCAGAAGGAGGCGGGGGTGCGGGGGAACGCGGAGAAGCGGACGGAGGTGAAGGGGCGGACGGAGGTGCGGAAGGGGGCGAGGGCGTGGACGGGGGTGGAGAAGCGGGTGCGGGCGTGGACGGAGGCGAAGAAGGTGACGGGGGCGCGGGAGGAGGCGGGGGCGTTGACGGAGGCCGCCCCGCGGCGGGGCCGGCCGGGTCGGCGGCGTCCCTGGGCGAGGGACCGCCCGGGCCGGAGCCGGTACCTCCCCAGTGGGTCGACTCGGCGGAGCCCGACGACCGGCCGTCGCCCGTCCCCTCGGAGGAGGCGGGCGGTTGAGCCGGCTTCACCGGCGCGGAACCCCAAGCCGTCCCCGCGGCGGGCCCCTCGGCTGGCGCAGGCGACCGAGATGGCCGCCCAGGCTCCACCGGCCCGGAACTCCAAGCACCCCCCGCAGGCGGCCCCTCGGTCGGTGCGGGCGGCTGAGACGGCCGCTCCGGCGTCCCCGTCCCCGAATCCCGATCGGCCTCCGCAGCCGCCCCCTCGGCAGGAGAGGGCGTCCGAGGCGACCGCTCGGACTCCCCCGGACCGGAGCCCCAAGCAACCCCCGCAATCGGCGCGGGCGGCTGAGACGGCCGCTCGGACCCCACCAACCCGGAACCCCGGTCAGCCCCCGAATCCGACCCCTCAGCCGGTACGGACGACCGAGGCGACCGGCCAGGCTCCACCGGCCCGGAACTCCAAGCACCCCCCGCAGGCGGCCCCTCGGCCGGTACGGGCGGCTGAGACGGCCGCTCCGGCGTCCCCGTCCCCGAATCCCGATCGGCCTCCGCGGTCGCCTCCTCGGTGGGATAGGCAGGCCAAGGCGACTGCTCCGACTCCCCCGGACCGGGACCCCAAGCAACCCCCGAAGCCGGCTCCGCCGGTTCGGAGCCCCGGTCGGCTGCCGACGCCGTGTTCTCGGGGGTGGTGCGCCACCAGTCCGGAACCGGGTCCGGGGCCGGGTCCGGTGAGTGTGGGGTGGGTAGGGGTGCGCCCCCCAAGGGGCCGCCGACCGTTCCGGACGCCGAGGCGAAGCGGTCGTCCAGGGAATCGGAAACCCCGGCCGCGGGGCCGGTGTCCCCGGCGGAGTCGTCGTACAACTGCCTCCACCAGTCGTCCTCTTGACCGGTGGGCCTTCCCCCCTGCTGGCTCATGCCGCCAATTGTCCACAGCACGGGCCCGGTGGGAACGGGGCATCGGCAAATCCGGTGGACCGAACCGCCCCGCGGCGCGACGAAGTCGCCGGACGGCTCCACCCCCACGGAGGAGCCGCCCGGCAACACCCGGGTGATCCTGGTCCGGATCACGGTCCGGTCGGCCGAAACACCGCCGTCCGGAACACCCCGACGCGGCCCGCGGTGCCCGGCCCGGACGCCGCGGGCCGGGGCCGCCAGTTGCCCCGGCCACCCGCACGAGGTGCGTATCCGTGCAGGCCACGCCCATGGCTGGACAGCGGGCACCCATCGGTGCTTCGGTGGCGCCACCTTGTCAGAGTGACCGGTGGTACAGCGATGATGTGCCGCGGCGGTTTTGCGCCGTGGCTGTTTCCCGCCACCGCCGACGCGCCGCGGAACGTGATGCCGGGGATCTGAAAGGGGAGGGACAGCAGCTGATGCTGGCAGCGATAGGTCTGGACGAGACGCACGAGGCGGCGTACCGGGCCCTGGTGTCCGTGGGCGCCGCCGAAGTGCCCGATCTCGCACGGCGGCTGATGCTCGGCGAGCGGGACACCGAGCACGTCCTGCGCCGCCTGGAGCGGCACGGACTCGCGGCCCAGTCCTCGGCCCGGCCCGGCCGCTGGGTGGCCGCGCCGCCCGGGGTGGCACTGGGCGCACTGCTCACCCAGCACCGCCACGAGCTGGAGCGGGCGGAACTGGCCGCCGCGCTGCTCGCCGAGGAGTACCGGGCGGCGGCCTCCGAGCCCGCGGTGCACGATCTGGTCGAGGTGGTCACCGGCGCCCCCGCGGTCGCGCAGCGCTTCCTCCAGCTCCAGCTCGGGGCGAGCGAGGAGGTGTGCGCGCTGGTCACGGGCAACCCGATCGCCGTCTCCTCGATGGAGAACCACGCCGAGGAGCAGGCGGCCGCCCGCGGGGTCCGCTACCGGGTGGTGCTCGAACGCGCCGTGCTGGACAAGCCGAACGGCGTCACGGAGCTGACCGCCGCGCTCAGCCGCGACGAACAGGTGCGGGTCGTCGAGACCGTGCCGACCAAACTGGTCGTCGCCGACCGAACGCTCGCCATGGTGCCGCTCACCTCGCACACCCCGGAGCCCACCGCGCTGGTCGTGCACGCCAGCGGCCTGCTGGAGCTGCTGTACGAGCTGTTCGAGTCGGTGTGGCGGGAGGCGCTGCCGCTGCAGCTCGGGGCGTCCGGCGTGACCGAGGAGGGCCGGGACGGCCCCGACGCCATCGACCTGGAGGTGCTGTCGCTGCTGCTGGCCGGTCTGACGGACGCGAGCGTCGCCAAGCAACTCGACCTGGGCCTGCGGACCGTGCAGCGCCGGGTGAAGCGGCTGATGGAGCTGACCGGGGTGAGCACCCGGCTGCAACTGGGCTGGCACGCCTACGAACGGGGCTGGGTGGCCCGCGAACGGCACGGCTGACCGCGCCGGCGCCTACAGCGCGCCCTCCAGCGTCAGCAGCCGCACCTTCCGCTCCAGGCCGCCCGCGTAGCCGGTCAGGGAACCGTCCGCGCCGATCACGCGGTGGCAGGGGCGCAGCACCAGGAGCGGGTTGGCGCCGATGGCTCCGCCGACGGCCCGAACGGCGGCGCGGGAAGCGCCGATACGCGCGGCGATCTCGCCGTACGTGGTCGTCGAGCCGTACGGAACGTCGTCGAGGGCGGCCCACACCCGTTCCCGGAACGCGGTGCCGGAGGTGCGCAACGGCAGCCGGAACTCCTTGAGTTCACCGGCGAAGTAGGCGCGGATCTGGTCCTCCGCCTCGCGGAAGGGCCCGGCGTCGTGCCGCCAGTCGGCCTGGGCCTCGCGACCGCCCTCCTGGCCGGGCATGGACAGCGAGGTCAGTGCGCCGGAGGGGTCGGCGGTCAGCAGCAGGGGGCAGAGCGGGCTGTCGAGGGTGGTCCAGTAGGTCGTACCGGTGGGGGTCGCGTGCGTGTGCGTGGTCATGGGGTGGTCTCCAGCTCTTCGGCGGCACGCAGGTGCCGCAGGGCGTACGAGCGCCAGGGGCGCCAGCTTTCGGGGGTGTCCGCGCCGGGCGGGGCCACGTCGGGGTCGCCGAGGGCCCGGGTGCGGATCGCGGCGGCCGTGGCCGGTTCCAGGCCGGGCAGGGCGAGCAGTGCCCGATGCGTGTCGTCGCGGTCGGCGCCCGGGTCCAGTCGCACCGTGCCGTCGGCGAGGGCGGCGGTCAGGGCGCCCAGGGGTCCGTCCGGCTCGGCCTCGGCGAGGACGGCCGGCTCGGGGAAGAGGTGGGTCAGCGTCCCTGTGGGAGCGTCCAGCACCTTGCCGTAGCGCCGGACCAGCTCCGCGGCGGCCGCCGGTCCCACCAGCGCCCGGACCGCTGTCTCCGGCGGGTCCGCCGAGCCCGGCGAGCGCAGGCCGGGCCGGGCGGCGACCAGTGGGGCCAGCCGCGGGTCCGCGCCGAGCCGCTCGTCGACGGCGTACGGATCGGCGTCCAGGTCGAACAGCCGGCGCAGCCGCTGTACGGCCGTGGTCAGATCGCGTGGGTCGGTCAGGTGGAGCCGGGCCTCCAGCCAGCCGCCGGGATGCGCGCCGGACCCGGTCCGCGGTGCGCCGGAGCGCTCGTCCACGTCTGCGGTCCCGGTGCCGTACGGCAGGCGCAGGGTGCGCCGGTAGGTCCGCCGGCCGGGCGCGCCGCCGATCTCCTCGACGCCGGGCACGGCCTCGCGTTCCAGCAGGTCGAAGACGGGGCCGGCCTGGTAGGGGCCCCGGTGGGCGAGCCGCAGCGGGATCCCGGCGGTGGGCGCCGCGGGGCGGCGGCCCCGTGCCCTGCGGGCGGTGGCCCGCAGCTCGCTGGGGGTCGCGGCGTGGACGGACCGCATCGTGTCGTTGAACTGCCGCACGCTGGCGAACCCGGCCGCGAACGCGATCTGGGTGACCGGCAGGTCCGTGGTCTGGAGCAGGACGCGCGCGCTGTGCGCCCGCTGGGCGCGGGCGAGCGCGACGGGCCCGGCGCCCAGCTCGGCGGTGAGCTGCCGGCGCACCTGCCGCTCGCTGTAGCCGAGCCGCGTGGCGAGCCCGGCGACGCCCTCCCGGTCGATCACGCCGTCGCCGATCAGCAGCATGGCCCGCCCGACGGCGTCCGCCCGTACGTTCCAGTCGGCGGAGCCGGGCACCGCGTCCGGCCGGCAGCGCCGACAGGCGCGGAAACCCGCGCCCTGCGCGGCGGCGGCCGTGGGGTAGAACCGCACGTGGTGCCGTTTGGGGGTCACGGCCGGGCAGCTGGGACGGCAGTAGATCCCGGTCGTCTCCACGGCGAAGAAGAACTCCCCGTCGAACCGGCCGTCCCGGCTGCGTACGGCCTCGTACCTGGTGTCCTCGTCCATCACGCCGTCCAGTGTCCGCCCCCGCCCGGGGATGCCGCTGGCGGATATCGGACACCACGGCCGACATGACGGGCTGGGGTCTTTCGTTTGGATCAGGCCGGATCAGGGAGCGGGGTCTGGTGAGCGGAGCCCTGCCAACCGACGACAACGCCGCGAGGCACGGCACCAGACCCCGCGAGCCCGGCGTGATCCAAACGAGAGGCCCTAGTGCCACCGCCCCCGCTTGGCCTCCATCGCGGCCCGGCCCTCGGCGCCCTTGCGCTTCCAGTCCCGCCGGATCTCCGCGCGCAGCCGCGCGTCGGTCTTGGCGACGATCCACTGGCTCTCGCGCAGGAGCTTGCGGTAGCTCTCCAGCCGCCGCTGGGGCAGCTCACCGGCGTCGACGGCGGCGAGCACCGCGCATCCCGGTTCGCTGTCGTGGGCGCAGTCCTGGAACCGGCATCGCCCGGCCAGCTCCTCGATCTCGGAGAACACCTGTCCGACGCCGCTCTCGGCGTCCCACAGGCCCACTCCGCGCAGCCCCGGGGTGTCGATCAGCACGCCGCCGCCCGGCAGTGCGAGCAGGTTGCGGGTGGTGGTCGTGTGCCGGCCCTTGCCGTCGACGTCCCGTGCGGCCTGTACGGTCATCACGTCATCGCCGAGCAGCACGTTCGCGAGCGTGGACTTGCCCGCTCCGGACGACCCGAGCAGCACGGACGTGCCCGAGGAGACGACGGCGAGGAGGACGTCGAGCCCGTCGCCGGTCACGGCGCTGACGGGCAGCACCGGCACACCGGGCGCGCTCGTCTCCACGTCCTGGACGAGATACCCCAGTCCCGTCGCGTCCGGTACGAGGTCGGCCTTGGTCAGCACGATCAGCGGCTGCGCGCCGGATTCCCAGGCCAGCGCCAGGTAGCGCTCGATGCGGCCGAGGTCGAGTTCGACCGCGAGGGACACCGCGACGATCGCGTGGTCGACGTTGGCGGCGAGGATCTGACCCTCGGACCGCTTGGACGAGGTGGAGCGCACGAAGGCGGTGCGCCGGGGCAGCGTCGTGCGGACGTAGCGCGGGTTGCCGCCGGGTTCGACGGCGACCCAGTCGCCGGTGCACACCACCCGCATCGGGTCGTGCGGCGTGACGAACGCGGTGTCGGCGCGCAGCACACCGCCGGCGGTGACGACGTCGCACTGCCCCCGGTCGACGCGGATCACCCGGCCCGGCAGCAGGCCTTCGGCGGTGTACGGGGTGAAGTCCGACTCCCAGCCCTCGTCCCAGCCGTAGGGGGCGAGAGGGTGCGGCGAGACGGAAGAAGGAACGGAAGGAACGGAAGAAGCGGAGGAACGCAAGGGGGAACCCTTCGCGAGGGCGGCCCCGACTGCCCGCGACGGTGCGCGCGGGCGTGCAGGAGGTGTCAGCCGGTGGCCGCGGAGGTGGAGTGGATGGTCCTGTCGTTGCGGGCAGCGCCCATTACCGAGACAGCCATGGGTCACACCTCCTCTTTCTCCGCAAGAACTCAGCGCACTCAGCGAGCTCTGTGAACCGGCAGCGTCGGCCGCCGGCCTCCGCGTGATGCGAGCCTCACCGTAGGGGAGCGCGGGGAAGCGGCGCCACCGAATTACGGTGGCGTCGCCCGCCGTCACCCGATGCGCTCCCAGCCGCGCCGGGGCGGCCTTCCGCTCGGGTGAAGAGCCGGCGTGAGCGCACCAGCGCCTGCGTCAGTTCACCGTCCAGGCCCGGCTTTGGGGTTTCGCGTGTGCGCTTCGGCGCCGGGTCGGTCTCGTTGGCCACCGCGTACCAAACGAAGATGTGGGCCAACAGGCCCTAACGGCGGGCCGGGTGCGCGGCGACCATGGGAGGGTGTCCGAAAATGATGGCTTTCGCTCGATGGACCGGCAGGAGTGCCTGCGCCTGATGGCCGAGGTACCG
Organism: Streptomyces sp. NPDC093064; assembly: GCF_044754605.1. Taxonomy (NCBI): domain Bacteria; kingdom Bacillati; phylum Actinomycetota; class Actinomycetes; order Kitasatosporales; family Streptomycetaceae; genus Streptomyces; species Streptomyces sp. NPDC093064. Next base: position 89,022 of record NZ_JBIVPK010000010.1, on the reverse strand, counting down.
GTGGGCCGTGTCGTCTACACGCGGCAAGCGCTGCCCGCGGTGCTGCCCGTCAACTTCGCCCTGGCGGCGGACGCGTCCGTGCTGCTGCGCACCTCCGCCGGTTCCGACCTCGTCCGCGCCGTGGACGGGGTCGTGGTCGCCTTCGAGGCGGACGCGTTCGACGCGGAGAGCCGGTCGGGCTGGAGCGTCGTCGTCACCGGCCGGGCCACCGTGGTGACCGATCCGGTCGAGCACGAGCGTCTCATGCGGACCGGGCCGCGCTCCTGGATGCCGATCGAGGAGGACGTCTTCATCCGCATCGAGGCCACCATGGTCACCGGACGGGAGCTCACGGATCTGCGCGTCGCCAATTGAGCGGTCCCGCGTCACCGGTTGACGGCACGGAGGTTGAGCGCACGGAGGGGCCGGGCTGCGCGTACGGTGCGCCGCCCGGCCCCCTCGTCGTGTGCGTTCAGTCCGTGGGGCCCGCCGGTGTCTCCTCCGCGGGGGTCACCCGGGTGGCCGCGCGCGGGGTGCGGCCGCCTTCCGGGCCGTAGCCGAAGCGGATCAGCAGGTGGGGGTGGCACCGGAGCCTCGGGGCGGCGATCGCCGCCCGCAGGTCGGGCCACTCCATCGCCTGGTGCAGCATCGAGGTGCGCACCCCGTACCGGGTGGCCACCAGCAGGGCCCGCTCCATCGCCTGCCCCGCGCGCAGCCAGTCCTCCCGCCGGTCGTGCGGGGTCCACAACAGGGCCACCTGCGCGTGCCGTTCGAAACGCAGGGCGGGCGGGCGCAGCCCGGGCAGCGGTCCTGTGAAGTCCCGCATCGGCATCCGCCCGGCCGTGTCCCGGGGGCCCAGCGAGGTGAGCGGAATGCCGTGAGGGAGGCGCATGTCCGGCGTGTTGACCCACGCCCTGGTCTCGGCGGTGCGGGCCGGGTCGGCGGCGTTGCGCGTCTCGGCCTGCGCGGTCAGGCTCAGCAGGCGCCGGGTGCCGGCGAAGTCGGGGACGTCCAGGTGCGCCCCCTCGATCCGCGCCGCCTTGACCATCTCCAGCACGATGTGCTCCGGCACCGGCCGCCCGGTGAAGGGCATCCGGCTGGTGTGCCGGCGCGCGACCGCGTCGTACAGGCAGCGGTACGACGGCTGTGCGTCGGGGGCCGCCACGAACAGCCGGACGGTGGCCAGCAGGCCGGGGTCGCTCGGGTCGGGCAGGAGCGTCACGAGCGGGTCCCAGCCGAGGTGTGCCGCCGCGACCCGGAGGTTGAAGACGGCCGCGCCCACGGAGAGGTGCTGGGCGCGCTGCCGCGGGTCGGTCAGCGGCAGGGACCGCGACTCGGCGCGGACGTGGATGGACCGGGTGTCGGCGTCCAGGCCGAACCGCCAGGGCTGGGTGTTGTGGATCGACGGAGCCGCCACGGCCGAGTACAGCAGGCTCTCCAGGGTGGTCGCGTCGACTGCCGATGTCCGCATGACGGCTCCTCCATGGGCTCCCTTGTCGCTTGCCCGTCCACCCTCCTTCGCCGCCCGGCCGGGGCGGAAGGGCTCAGCGGGCCCTCGGCAGGGCCGCAGGTCCCGACCGGGCCGCGGCTGGTGCCGATCAGCCGGGGCAGCCGTACCGTGCCGCCGTCGATCAGCGGCACGCCCCAGCGGCGGCAGAACACACCGAACACGGCGTCCTCCTCCGCCACCCGCAGATCGCACCACAGCGCCAGCTCCAGACCGCTAGTGCTGTGACCACCGGCATGGACAGCCGCATCCGGGTCGGCCCCATCGGCCCGTCGCCGCCCTCCGCGACCCGGTTGCCCCGCCCGGTGCCGACCGACTTCAGGTCCGCCGCAGCCGCCCGGCCGGGGCCGGCCGGCCCTGGTGCCGCGGCGGCCCGTGTGGTGTCATGAAAGTGACGGGAAGGACCGGAAGACGCGGGGAAGCGGCGGAAAAGCCGCGCACCGCGCAATCAGGATCCGCGAGAAGTGGATTGTCCTTCCCGTCCATTCGTGCCCGGCCGAAGCCCGGCCCCCGCCCCGCTCACCGGTCCGCGGGAGTGATGCGGCGTCCCGTCAGGCGAGCGGGACGGATGCGCACCCAGAGGGTCCGCGGTCCGCCCGCCCAGGGGTCGGAGTGGACCCGCTGCTCCAGCCGGCGCACCGCTTCGGCATTCGTGACCGCTTCGGCGCGGCCGACCGCCAGCACGCTCCAGCCCTGGCTCATCGTCTCGTCGACCTGGTCCACCTCGAAGGCCACCTCGTGGCCGACGGCCGCGGCGGGGGCCGCGTCGGGCTCGGTGCGGAAGACGAGGGCGTCGTTCACCACGTCGTAGTTGACCGGGAGGACGGCGGGTCCGTCCGGGCCGGTCAGCGCGATACGCCCCACTCCGTGCGTGGACAGCAGTGCCCGGCACTCGTCCGGGCCGAGGTCGGTCAGCCGGGGGTGGAGCAGCGCCTGTCCCTGCCCGGGTGGCAGATCCTGGTCGCCGCCGCTCAGCGTGATCAGTGTGGTGCCCAGCGCGTCGGCCAGCCGCACGAGGGTCCCCGTCCCCGGCGCCGACGGGCGCTGCTCGAGATAGGCGAGGTACTGCGGGGACATCCGGGCCCGGCCCGCCGTCTCCTCCAGGCTCAGTCCCCGCTTCCTGCGGGCGGCCGCCAGACGCCTGCCGAAGTCCCCCGGCCGGCCCGGCCCGGCGCCGGAGGGTTCCGCGGGGGCCTGTCCGCGGGCCGTGGTCTCCTCGTCCCCCGGATGCCGGACGTGCGCGTCGGGCCCGGGGAACACCAGCGTGACCTCGCCGGTGTCGGACCAGCGCACGTCGTACGGCGGGGTGCCGTCCTCGTGGTGCAGGCCGACGATCTCGCCGTCGCGCCGTACGTCGCCGGTGACCGGGCTTTCGACGACCAGTCGGTCGCCCAGCTGAGCGTGCATGGCGATGCCTCCCTCATGGGGGTCCGCCCTCCAGGATCGCCCGTCTCCGCCGCCCGCACCAACGGGCCCGAGGTCCCTCGTGGAAGGGACGAACGGCGCCGCCTCCGTGCGCGATGGGCCCAAGCGGGCGCGGGTGCGCCGCCGCCACCGTGGAGAGTGCGGGCCCGCGTGTGAACCGCGGACCGGCGCACCCGAACCGGTCGGGCGGACCGAAGGGAGAGACGTCATGCGACACCGTACGGTGGAGGACCTCATGACCCGCGGAGTCGTCCGGGTCCGCCGGGGCACCCCGTTCAAGCAGGTCGCCAGGGTGCTGGCCGACAACGAGGTGACGGCCGTGCCCGTCGTCGACGAGCTGGACCGTCCCGTCGGGGTGGTTTCCGAGGCGGACCTGCTGCGCACGGTGGCCGGGCGCCCGGACCCGGCCGGCCTGCTGCCCGGGATCCGGGCGGAGGATGCCGGGCACGGCGGCTCCGCCGCCGGCACCGCCGAGGACCTGATGACGGCGCCGGCGGTGTGCGCGCGCCCCGAATGGACGGTCGTGAGGCCGCGCGCCTGATGGACGCGCACCGGGTCAAGCGGCTTCCCGTGGTCGACGAGGGCGGCACCCTGGTGGGCGTCGTCAGCCGCGGCGACCTGCTGCGTGTCTTCCTCCGCCGGGACGAGGCCGTCTTCGAGGAGATCACCCAGGACGTGCTCGCGCGGACCCTGGGGCTGACCCCGGCGGACGTGACGGTCGGGGTGTCCGACGGCCGGGTCTCGCTCAAGGGGACCGTGCGGGCCAGGAGCCTCATCCCGGTGATCGAGCGGCTGTGCGGCGGGGTCGACGGCGTGGTGTCGGTGAGCACCGACGTCATCTACCGGTGCGACGACGCCGTCGGACACACCACCCGCGCATGAGGCACCGGCACCGCCGCACGAAGGTCGGGAGGTACCGGTCAGGAGGTCCCGCGCAGCCGGCCCTTGGCCTGGGTGGCGATGACGGCGGCCTGGATGCGCCGCTCCACGCCGAGCTTGGCGAGCAGGCGGGAGATGTGGTTCTTCACCGTCTTCTCGGCCAGGTAGAGGCGCTGGCCGATCTGGCGGTTGGTCAGGCCCTCGCCGATCAGGGCCAGGATCTCCCGCTCCCGGTCGGTCAGTCCGGGCAGCGCGTCCGGCTCCTCCTGCGGCTGCTGTCCGCCGCGCAGCCGTGCCATCAGCTTCGTGGTGGCGCTGGGGTCGAGCAGCGACTGGCCGCTCGCCACCGTGCGCACCGCCGAGACCAGGTCCGAGCCCCGGATCTGCTTGAGCACATAGCCGGAGGCACCCGCCATGATCGAGTCCAGCAGCGCCTCCTCGTCGTCGAACGAGGTCAGCATCAGGCAGGCCAGTTCCGGCAGGCGGGAGCGCAGCTCGCGGCAGACGGTCACGCCGTCGCCGTCCGGCAGCCGGACGTCGAGCACCGCGACGTCCGGTCGCAGGGCGGGGACGCGCACCAGTGCCTGGTCGGCGGTGGCGGCCTCGCCGACCACCGTGATGTCCGGTTCGTCGTTCAGCAGGTCGTGCACCCCACGACGCACCACCTCGTGGTCGTCGAGGAGGAAGACCCGGATCGGGGTGTCGGGTCCGGCCTGCTCACGGTCCGCCATCGGTCGCTCCTTGTGATGTGTCGGCTTTCCTCAAGGATCCTTCCCCGAAGCGCGGGGGGGGGGGGGGGGGGGGGGGGGGGGGGGGGGGGGGGGGGCCGCGGGGGGGGGGGGCGGGGGGGCGGGGGGGGGGGGCGGGCGGGGCGGGGGGGGGGGGGGCGGGGCGGGGGGGGGGGGGGCCGCGCCCGCCCCCCCCCGCCCCCCCCCCGGCCCCCGCCCCCCCCCCCCCCCCCCCCCCCCCCCCCCCCCCCCCCCCGCCGGGGATGGGATCCTGCCCGTCGCCCCACACGCCGGGGGCACGTCCCGGTCAGCCGTCCCAGGACCAGTCCGCCACCTCCGGCAGGTCCACGCCGTGCTCCCGGATCCAGGCGTGGTGGCGCAGCCGGGTGTCCTCCATCCGCTGGCGGACGGCCGCGGCGCGCACCGCGAGGCCGGGGACGCGGTCGATGACGTCCATGACGAGCCGGTAGCGGTCCAGGTCGTTGCTCACCACCATGTCGAACGGCGTGGTCGTGGTGCCGATCTCCTTGTAGCCGCGCACGTGCAGGTGGGGGTGGCCGGCCCGCCGGTAGGCCAGTCGGTGGATCAGCCACGGGTAGCCGTGGTAGGCGAAGATCACCGGCTTGTCCCGGGTGAACAGCCCGTCGTACTCGAAGTCGGTCATCCCGTGCGGGTGCTCCCCGCTGGGCAGCAGCCGGGCGATGTCCACGACGTTGACCACGCGCACGGCCAGGTCGGGCAGGTGCCGGCGCAGCAGCTGGGCGGCGGCCAGCACCTCCTGGGTCGGCACGTCGCCCGCGCAGGCCAGCACCACGTCCGGTTCGCGGATGCCGTCCTCGGTCCCGGCCCACTCCCAGATGCCGGCGCCGCGCGCGCAATGCACCGTGGCCTGCTCCATGGAGAGCCAGTCGAAGCAGGGCTGCTTGCCGGCGACGATCACGTTGACGTAGTCGCGGCTGCGCAGGGCGTGGTCGGCCACGGACAGCAGGGTGTTGGCGTCCGGCGGGAAGTAGACCCGGACCGCTTCGGGGCTCTTGTTCAGGATGTGGTCGACGAAGCCGGGGTCCTGGTGGGAGAAGCCGTTGTGGTCCTGGCGCCACACGTGCGAGGTGAGCAGGTAGTTGAACGAGGCGATGGGAGCCCGCCAGGGCAGCCGGCGGGTGGTGCGCAGCCATTTGATGTGCTGGTTGACCATCGAGTCGACGATGTGCACGAAGGCCTCGTAGCAGGAGAACAGCCCGTGCCGTCCGGTGAGGAGATAGCCCTCCAGCCAGCCCTGGCAGGTGTGTTCGGACAGGATCTCCATCACCCGGCCGTGCGGGTCGAGGTGCTCGTCCACCGGCAGGGTCAGGGCCTGCCAGGCCTTGCCGCTGGCGCCGTAGACGGCCTGGAGGCGGTTGGAGGCGGTCTCGTCGGGGCCGACGAGCCGGAAGTCACGCCGGTCGGTGGTGGCGGCCATCACGTCCTCGAGCATGTCGCCGAGGACGCGGGTGGGCTCGTGCAGGGTCGCGCCGGGCTTGTCGACCTCGACGGCGTACTTCTCCAGCGGAGGCAGGGGCAGTTCGCGCAGCAGGAGCCCGCCGTTGGCGTGCGGGGTGGCGCCGAGCCGGCGGGTTCCGTGCGGGACGCAGGCCAGCACGTCGGTACGCGGGGCGCCGTGCTCGTCGAACAGTTCCTCGGGGCGGTACGAGCGCAGCCAACGCTCCAGTTGCCGCAGGTGCTCGGGGTTGTCCCGGACACCGGCCAGCGGGACCTGGTGGGCGCGCCAAGTGCCCTCCACGGGCAGCCCGTCGACCTCGGCGGGTCCGGTCCAGCCCTTGGGGGTGCGCAGCACGATCACGGGCCAGCGGGGCCGCTCGGTGGCGCCGTCGGTGCGGGCGGCGCGCTGGAAGGCGGCGATGCGGTCGAGCGCGGTGTCCATGGCCGCGGCCATGGCGCGGTGCACGACGGCCGGGTCGTCGCCGGTGACGTGGATCGGGTCGTGGCCGAAGCCCCTGAGCAGGTCGTCGAGTTCCGCCTCGGGGAGGCGGGCCAGGACGGTCGGGTTGGCGATCTTGTAGCCGTTGAGGTGCAGGATCGGCAGGACCGCTCCGTCGTGGACCGGGTCGAGGAACTTGTTGGAGTGCCAGGACGCGGCCAGCGGGCCGGTCTCCGCCTCCCCGTCGCCGATCACGCAGGCGACGACCAGGTCCGGGTTGTCGAGCGCGGCGCCGTAGGCGTGGGAGAGGGAGTAGCCGAGTTCGCCGCCCTCGTGAATGGAGCCCGGTGTCTCGGGGGCGACGTGGCTGGGCACCCCGCCGGGGAAGGAGAACTGCTTGAACAGCCGCGCCATGCCGGACGTGTCCTGGGTGATGTCCGGATAGGTCTCGGTGTACGAGCCCTCCAGCCAGGAGTTGGCGAGCACGGCGGGCCCGCCGTGGCCCGGACCCCAGATGCACACGGCGTTCAGGTCGCGGGCCTTGATGGCGCGGTTGAGGTGGGTGTGGACCAGGTTGAGGCCGGGCGAGGTGCCCCAGTGGCCGAGCAGGCGCGGCTTGATGTGTTCCGGGCGCAGCGGTTCGGCCAGCAGCGGATTGCCCATGAGGTAGATCTGGCCGACGGAGAGGTAGTTCGCGGCGCGCCAGTGGGCGTCCAGCGTCGCGAGCTCCTCGTCCGTGAGCCCGGCGGCTGCCTGCTGCGTCTCGACGGACATCGGGTTTCCTTCCGGGTCGGGACAGCGGTCGGGGGTACCGCGTACGGGTCGGGGGTACCGCGTGCCGGTGGCACACGCTCCCACCCTCCATGCCCCGCCCGGTTACCCGACAGGGCCGTTCGGGTCACTCCTCGGACCGGGCCGCCGGGCCGCCGGGCCGCCGGGCTGTCCGGGGCGCCGGGCCGTTTGCGGCCCGGGTTCAGGCCGTCGCGCAGCTGTGACCGTTGAGCGTGAAGTCGTACGGCGTGGAGTTGCGGCCGTTCCAGGTGCCGAGGAAGCCGAAGGACAGGGTGCCGTTCGCGGGAACGGACTTGTTGTATTCGGCGGCGGTGGCGGTGACGCGGGAGCCGTTCTGGGCGATGGTCGCGTCCCACATCTGGCCGACCTGCTGCCCGTCGGGGAAGGACCAGGCGACGCGCCAGGCGTCCAGGGAGCGGGCGGTGGTCACGGTGACCTTGGCCTCGAAACCGTCGGTCCACTCGTTCGTCAGGTCGTAGTCGACCCGGCAGACCCCCGTCCCGCCGTTCCCCTGCCCGCCCGTCGCCGGGTCGCCCGCCCCGGGCCCGTCCGTCGCGGGATCGGGCGAGTCGCCCCCGTCGGCGGTGGCCGAGGCGGTGCCCTGCGGCTCCGGATCGGGGTTCTCGCGGCCGGACCGGGTCGCCGCACCGCTCGCGGACGACTCGTGGGCCGCGGACACGGAGGCCGCGACGGAGGCGGACGGCATGGGGTCGGCGGCGGGCGGGGCGGCATCCGGGTCGCCGGCCGGGCGGCCGCCGGCGACCTGCCGGCGGCTGTCGTCATCGCGCTCGGCGTCGTTCGCCGAGCTGCCGAAGGGCATCATCGACACGGCCAGCGCCAGCCCGGACAGGGCGACCGCCGCGGCGAGCAGGCCACCGCGCACGACCCGCGCACGAGCGGCGCCCTCCTGCGGCTCCCCGCCCATGTCCGCCGCCGCGGAGCGGTGGGTGCCGAGGCGCACCTCGGCGGCCCGGCGGCGGCGCTCCAGGTAGGCCAGGCCGCCCCAGCCGATGACACCGCCGGCCAGCGCGGTGGGCAGTCCACCGCCGTGCGGCCGCAGGCAGGCGGCGGCCTGGGCGCACCCCTCGCAGGTGGCGAGGTGCCGGGAGAGGTCCTCGGGGGTCTCGGCGGCGGACCCGGGCCGGGTGACCGCGTCCAGCAGCCCGGCGTAGCCGCGGCACTCCGCGTCCATCGGGGTGTCGAGGTGGTTGCGGCGGCAGCGGTCCCGGAACAGGGCCCGCACCTGGTCGAGTTCCTCGGACACGCGCGCGGGGTCGAGGCCCAGCCGGCGGGCCACCACGGTCGACGGCAGCGCCTCCACCTCGGCCAGCCACAGCAGCGCGGCGTCCGGTTCCTGGAGGTCCCGCAGAGTGCGCAGGGCGAGCGGGCGGTGCGGCGGCGGGCCGGTGTAGCGGGCGGCCTTGTCGGAGTTGAGCCACAGCCGCAGGTCCGGGTCGAGCCAGTCGCCGAGTCCGCCGGCCTCCCAGGACGCGGCGGTGGCGCGCACGGCCGTCAGCGTCAGCGGGATCGCGGGCAGCCGGGGCGTACGGCGGCCCCGGGACGCACCGGCCTCGGCGGCCCTGACCTCGCGCAGACCCGCGGCGAACGCCTCCGTGGCCAGCTGCCCGGCCGCGCCGGAGCCCGCCGTGCACAGGTCGGCGTAGGAGAGCACCGCGTCCCAGCACTCGGAGAACAGCGCGGCCTCGGTCGCGTCCTTGGGGCTCGGCAGGTCGGGCATGGGTCTCCTGCATCCACGGGCGAGGTCAACTCTCTGCGCACAGGGAGGAGTTGGGGGGAACCTTCCGGCAGAGCACGAGCTTTTCACGCCTTTGACACAACTGACAAGCCACGCATGCAATTGTCGTGACGGATCCCGTGGTCCTCAACTCCGCTCCGTAGTAGGGACCGAAGCCCCCATTCGGCTCACGGGATCCGAAAACGCGCCGCGGAGGACTACCGCGCCGCCCCGCCGGCCCCCTGCTCCGCGGTCTCCCGCGGCGCCGGCTCCGCCGGCAGGCTGTCCATGAAGGAGCTGACCGAGAAGACCGCGTTGCCGGGGCCGGCCGGGCCGTAGCCGGGGGGCGAGGAGAGGCCGAAGTCGTCCATCGTGGCGCGGTAGGCCTCAAGCAGCCGGATGTGGTACTCCAGCGGCGCGCCCTGCGGGTTGGCCTTGCCCAGCGGGGTGGTGGGCTCCGGGCACCAGGTGGTGAAGCGGGGCGTGATGCCGTGCGACATGAAGAAGCGCAGGCCCTCGGTGGTGGACGCGATGGCCTCGTCGACGGTGGTGAAGCCGAAGGGCTCGGCCATCTCCACGCCCGCCACGAAGTTGGGGATCACATTGCGCGCGCCGAACACCTCGGCGGAGTCCAGGATGCGGCGGTGCCACTCGTCGCGGCCGACGTAGCGCTCCTTGCCCGGGCAGTACAGCTCGAACAGACGTCGGTCCCACACCTCGAAGTTGGGGTGGTAGATCTGCACGCCGTAGTCCTTGAACCGCTGCACGTCCGGCTTCGGCAGCGCCTGTGCGACGACCTTGCCGATCCAGCGGCCCGGGAAGCGCTCCTCGATGGCCTTGGCGTAGTGGCCGTAGAAGTCGGCCTCGTCGCGGCCCGCCACCTTGGAGGTGACGGCGCCACCGGTGAGGGTGTAGGCGGTGGACGCCTTCTGGGTGTCGTACCGGTCGATGATCTCCAGGGCCTCCAGGACCTCCTCGACGTCCTTGACGCCGGTGTAGGGCCGCCCGGCCGCCTTGTGCTGGCGCCAGTTGTGGTTGATGTCGCAGTACTGGCACTCCTCCTTGGCGCCGAAGTACTGGCAGACCCGGAAGACGGTGAGGTAGATCAGGTAGCCCCACTGGATGGTCGGGGCGACCTCCATCACGGACTTCCCGTTGGACAGCTTGTGCCGGTAGTACTCGGGCATGGGCGGCACGCCGACGTCGGCGATCCGCTTCCCGTCGAGGTAGAGGCCGAGCATCCCCTCGTCGTCGGCGGCCACTCGGTAGGGCGAGGCGGGGTTCACCCGTACGGAGACGACGGTCCGCCGCAGGTCGTACGGTCCGCCGGTGAGGATGATCTCCTCCGGCGGCCGCCGCAGCGCGGCCTCGCCCAGCTCGGGCAGGGTGCCGTGGTCGAAGGAGAAGATGAAGTACGACTTCGGCTTGACCTCGCCGCTCTCGTTGTCACTCAGCGCGGAGGGGTCGAAGGCCACACCGCCCCGGAGCAGGTCCTCCTTGAAGACGGCCTCGCGCGGCACATGCGGGAAGCGCTCCATCAGATCCTCGACCAGCTCGGTACGGCTGTCCATCCCGTTGACTCCTCCCGACTCGCGTGTACGACTTCTCACGGTATGCCTACGCTCGCGCGCGGGTCGTGCCGGGTCCCCCGCACGGAGGCCGTGAACCCCTGCCCGGCGGCCGTCGGGTAGGTTCGCCCGATGACCTTGTGGGTCGTGGCGTGAGGGCGTGAGGGGGAGGAAGAGCGGGATGACCGGGACGACCGTGACCAACTGGGCGGGGAACATCACCTACAGCGCCGCGGAGGTGGACCGGCCGGGCTCGCTCGACGCGGTGCGGGAGCTGGTCGCCCGCAGCGCGCGGGTGCGGGTGCTGGGCAGCGGGCACTCCTTCAACGAGATCGCCGACCCGGGCGCCGGGGGCACCCTGCTCTCCCTGGAGGCGCTGCCCGCCGAGGCGGACGTCGACACGGCGGCCCGCACGGTCCGGGTGGCCGGCGGCCTCCGGTACGCGGAACTGGCCCGCCAGGTGCACGCGCACGGCCTCGCCCTACCCAACATGGCCTCCCTGCCGCACATCTCCGTGGCCGGCTCGGTCGCGACCGGCACCCACGGCTCCGGCGTCGGCAACGGTCCGCTGGCCGCCCCCGTGCGGGAGGTGGAGATCGTCACCGCGGACGGCTCGACGGTCGTCGTCGGCCGGGGCGACCCGCGGTTCGGCGGGGCCGTCACCTCCCTAGGCGCGCTCGGCGTGGTCACCGCACTCACCCTGGACCTGGAGCCCGCCTACGAGGTCGAACAACACCTGTTCACCGAACTTCCCCTGGCCGGACTGGACTTCGAGACCGTGGCGGCCGCCGCCTACAGCGTCAGCCTGTTCACCGACTGGCGCGACCCGGGCTTCCGCCAGGTGTGGCTCAAGCGGCGCACCGACCAGCCGCTGCCCGCCTTCCCCTGGGCGGTACCGGCCAAGGTCGCGCTGCACCCGGTGCCCGGCATGCCGGCGGAGAACTGCACGCAGCAGTTCGGCGTGCCCGGACCCTGGCACGAGCGACTGCCGCACTTCCGCGCCGAGTTCACCCCGAGCAGCGGCGCCGAGTTGCAGTCGGAGTACCTGCTGCCGCGCCGGTACGCCCTCGACGTCCTGCACGCGCTCGACGGGATCCGGGAGACGGTCGCCCCGGTGCTCCAGACGTGCGAGATCCGCACCGTCGCCGCCGACGAGCAGTGGCTGAGCCCCTCGTACGGCCGGGACACCGTCGCCGCGCACTTCACCTGGATCGAGGACACGGCCGCCGTGCTGCCAGTCGTGCGCCGCCTTGAGGAGGCGCTGGCCGACCTCGAGCCCCGCCCGCACTGGGGCAAGGTGTTCACCACACCGTCGGCCGTACTGCGCGACCGGTACCCGCGCCTGGACGACTTCCGCGCGCTGGTCCGGGAGTTGGACCCGGCCGGAAAGTTCACGAACGCCTTCCTCGCGGACCTCCTGGCCCCGTGACCCTCACCTCAGCCCACACCACTTTGTAGGCACGGCCCGCCCGCGGCTCCACACCCCACCTCTCGGACACGGCCGCCACCAGCAGAAGCCCACGCCCGCCCTCGCCGTCCGGCTCCCGCAGCACCGGGAGCCGTTCGGTGTGAAGCGAATCCAGAGGGTGCGACGCGGAGCGTCGCAGGATCGTTCCAGCGCAGCTGGATTCGGCTGATCCACCCCGGACTGTCAGTGGCTGGTGCTAGCGTCCGGATCATGCAGCTTCGGTACAGCTTCCGCCTGTACCCGAAGCCCGGTCAGCGCAGCGCGCTGGCAAGGGCGTTCGGGTGCGCCCGCGTGGTGTTCAACGACGCGGTGCGCGCCCGCGAGGACGCCCGCAGGCAGGGCCTGCCCTTCCCCAGGGCCGCCGAACTGTCCCGGCAGCTGATCACCCAGGCCAAGCGCACGCCCGGCCGCGCCTGGCTGGGCGAGGTCTCCGCAGTGGTGCTGCAGCAGGCGCTGCGGGACGCCGAGGCCGCCTACCGCAACTTCTTCGCCTCCCGCAAAGGCGAACGCAAGGGCCCGAAGCTGGGCTCGCCGCGCTTCAAGTCGCGCAAGGACGCGCGGCAGTCGATCCGGTTCACCGCCAACGCCCGCTGGTCCATCACACCGGTCGGCCGGCTGAGCCTGCCGAAGATCGGCGAGCTGCGGGTCAAATGGTCGCGTGCCCTGCCCGCCGTCCCGTCCAGTGTCACCGTGATCAAAGACGCGGCGGGCCGGTACTTCGTCTCCTTCGTCGTCGACGCCGACCCGGCCGCCGACGCAGCGCGCATGCCCGACACCGACCAGAGCATCGGCATCGATCTCGGGCTCACCCACTTCGCGGTCCTGTCCGACGGCACAAGGATCGGCTCCCCGCGCTTCCTGCGCCGCGCGGAAAAGAAACTGAAGAAGGCCCAGCGTGAGCTGTCCCGCAAGCAGAAGGGCTCGAAGAACCGGGAAAAGGCCCGCCGGAAGGTGGCCCGCGCGCACGCGCGGGTGGCCGACGCGCGCCGCGAGTTCCACCACCAACTCTCCACACAGCTGATCCGCGATAGCCAAGCGGTCGCGGTGGAGGACCTGGCGGTGGGCGGCCTGGCGCGCACCCGGCTGGCCAAGAGCGCCCACGACGCGGGTTGGTCCCAGTTCGTGACCATGCTCGCCTACAAGGCCCAGCGATACGGGCGCACCTTCGTCAAGGTCGGCAGGTTCGAGCCCACCAGCCAGGTGTGCTCCACCTGCGGCCACCGCGACGGGCCCAAACCCCTGCACGTGAGGGAATGGACCTGCACCGCCTGCGGAACTCTCCACGACCGGGACCACAACGCCGCCCTCAACATCAAGGCCGCCGGACTGGCGGCGACAGCCTGCGGAGCGCCGGTAAGACCAGAACCCGTTCTGGCACAGTGTGAAGAAACAGGAAGCCAAGGAATCCCACACGGAAACCGTGCTGCCTAGCGGCACAGCAACCCGTGGGACGGCCAGAATCCTCAGGCTTCAGCCCGAGGAGCATGTCAAACCCAGGAGGACTACGCTCCACTCGTCGGCTACCAGCCGGGGATCGTGGCGTCGATCGAACAAGGGCGACGCTTCCCGCCCCGTGTGTTCGTCGAGCGCGCGGAGGAGGTACTGGACGCCATCGGCGCGCTGAAGGGCGTGTACAAGCACGTCGGCCGGGAGAAGGGGCTGGCGTCCTGGTTCCGCCAGTGGGCGGAGCTGGAGGAGCAGGCGATCAGCCTGTACACCTTCGAGGACCGGCTGGTGCCGGGGCTTTTGCAGACGGAGGCGTATGCGCGCGGGCGGTTCAGCGTACGGCTGCCCCTGCTCGCCGACCCGGAGATCGAGGCGATGATCGCAGCCCGCCTGGAGCGACAGTCGCTATTCGCAGAGCGGCCCAACACGTCGTTCAGCTTCATCGTGGAGGAGCACGTCCTTCGGCGGGAGACCGGCGGAGGAGCGGTGATGCGCCAGCAGATCGACCACATCCTGGAAGCCACCGCACCGCGCAACCTGGAATTCCAAGTGATGCCGATGAACCGCGGCGCTCGCGCCTGCCTCGACGGACCTATCCGACTCGCGGAAAGCCCCGAAAACGAGTGGTTCGCATACTGCGAGGCGCAACGGGGCGGCCGGTTCGCCGTCGATCCGAAGACGATCAGTGTGCTCCACATGCGCTATGCGAAACTGCGTTCACAGAATCTCACCCCGGACGATTCCCGGAGCCTGCTGGAGCAGATGCGAGGAGCGCTATGAGCACCGACGAACTGGCCTGGTTCAAGAGCAGCTACAGCGGGACCGACGGCGACGACTGCGTCGAAGTGGCCCTCGGCTGGCGCAAGTCCACCTACAGCGGAGACAGTTCAGGCGATTGCGTCGAGGTGGCCACCTGCCCCACCACTATCCACGTACGCGACTCCAAGAACACCGCCGGCGCTCAGCTCGCCCTCTCCCCCACCGCCTGGTCGGAGTTCACAGGGTTCGCCGCGCATGAGTGACCTCTGCTTCGACGTGTCCGGCAGCGGGCCCGTGCTGCTCGTCATCCCGGGTGGGGCCGGGCATCCCATGGGGCTGGACCGGATGACGGCGTATCTCGCCCGGCGCTTCACCGTCGTGACCTACGACCCGCTCGGTCTCGGCCACGGACGACTCGGGCAGCCCGTCACCGACCAGCGGGTCGAGGAGTGGAGCGACGGGGCACGCCGGGTGCTCGACGAGGTCCTCCCCGAGGGGGAGTCGGCCTATGTCCTCGGCACCAGTTCCGGTGGCATCGTCGCCCTGGACCTGCTGGCCCGTCATCCGGAGCGGCTGCGGCACGTCGTCGCCCACGAGCCTCCGTGCGTGGCGGCGCTGCCGGACGGGGCACGGCAGCGGGAACGGTTCCAGGAGGTGTACGACACGTACCGGGCGGCGGGGCCGCAGGCCGCGGGAGCACGGCTCGCCGCCGTGCTGGAGGAACGGGAGGCGGGAGAGGACGGCACGGGCGGCCAACCTCTCTCCCGTGAAGCGGAGTTGTCCTCTCCGATGGCTCTCTTCCTCGCCCATGTGCTCGTTCCGTTCACCTCGTACGTGCCGCACACGGCTCCTCCCTCGGCACCTCTCACGCTCGCTGCCGGCGCCGACCCCCGAGGGCAGCTCCTGCACCGCACCGCCGCGTTCCTCGCCGAGCGGTACGGCAGCGGCTTCGCGGAGTTCCCCGGTGGGCACATCGGCGCCGTCCAGCACCCTGAGGCGTTCGCGGACCGCCTTGTGGAGGCACTGGGGGCCGGCCGCACGGGTGTGCAGGGCTGAAACAGCCCGCTCTCGCAACCTCTTTTGACTCACCCACAGTCTTGTCAGGGACATGCGTCGCTTCTATAGTCCCGTTTCAAACGGTGGGAGCGCTCCCATGGAGGTGCAAGCGGGAGCACTCCTCCCTCCGACGTCGCCCTCGAAGAGGCCCCTATGCGACTGCTGTCCCATCGGCTCGACCCCGCGCGCGGCTTACTGTGCGCGCTGCTCACCGCTCTCGCCCTGGTCGCCGCCTTCCTGGCGGCCGCTCCGGCGGCGCACGCCGACACACAGATCTGCGACGCCTTCGGAACGACCACGATCCAGGGCCGCTACGTCGTCCAGAACAACCGCTGGGGCACCGACGCCGCCCAGTGCATCACCGTCACGGACTCCGGCTTCCGGATCAACCGGGCCGACGGCTCGGCGGCCACCAACGGCGCTCCGAAGTCGTACCCGTCCGTCTACAACGGCTGCCACTACACCAACTGCTCGCCGGGCACCTCGCTCCCGGCCCGGCTGGACACCATCTCCAGCGCACCCACCAGCATCTCGTACGGCTATGTCAGCGACGCGGTCTACGACGCCGCCTACGACATCTGGCTGGACCCGACGCCGCGCAAGGACGGCGTGAACAGGACCGAGATCATGGTCTGGTTCAACAAGGTCGGACCGATCCAGCCGGTGGGTTCGCAGACCGGCACGGCCACGGTCGCCGGCCGGTCCTGGCAGGTGTGGTCCGGCAGCAACGGCTCCAACAACGTGCTGTCCTTCGTCGCCCCGTCGGCGATCACGAGCTGGAACTTCGACGTGATGGACTTCGTCCAGCAGGCGGTCTCCCGTCAAATGGCCGCGAGCAACTGGTACCTGACGAGTATCCAGGCAGGCTTCGAGCCCTGGCAGAACGGTACCGGGCTCGCCGTGACGTCGTTCTCGTCGGAGATCCGCACGGGTGGCAACGGTGGCGGCGGGGGCGGTAACCCCGGTGGCCAGGCCGCCTGCTCGGTGACGTACGCCACGAACGTCTGGCCGGGCGGGTTCACCGCCGACGTCACCGTCCGCAACACCGGTTCGGCGGCGGTGGACGGCTGGCAGCTCGGCTTCACCCTGCCCTCCGGGCAGCGCGTCACCAGCGCCTGGAACGCCACGGTGAACCCGTCCTCGGGTGCCGTCACCGCGACTGCCCTGTCGCACAACAAGGGGATCGCGCCGGACGGCAGCCAGACGTTCGGTTTCCAGGGCACCTACAGCGGCACGTTCGCCGCACCGGGCGCCTTCACCCTCAACGGCACTGCGTGCACCACTGCCTGACGCACCACCACCCCCACAAGGAAGGAAGGACCGAACGTGGCTCGACGCAGCAGACTCTTATCGGTGGCGGCGGCCTTCGCCACCCTCCTCGCGGCACTGGGCCTGACCCTGCTCGGTCAGGGCCGTGCCGAGGCGCACGGCGTGGCGATGATGCCCGGTTCACGTACCTATCTGTGTTACGTGGACGCCCGCACGGCGACCGGCAGTCTCGACCCGACGAACCCCGCGTGCCGGGACGCCCTGAACAAGAGCGGCGCCACGCCCCTGTACAACTGGTTCGCGGTTCTCGACTCCAACGCCGGTGGTCGGAACCAGGGTTACGTGCCGGACGGCACCCTGTGCAGCGCGGGAGACCGCTCGCCGTACGACTTCTCCGCCTACAACGCCGCCCGCGCCGACTGGCCCCGGACCCATCTGACCTCCGGGTCCTCGATGCAGGTCCAGTACAGCAACTGGGCCGCGCACCCGGGTGACTTCCGCGTCTACCTGACCAAGCCCGGCTGGTCGTCCACGTCCCAGCTGCGCTGGGCCGACCTGGACCTGATCCAGACGGTCAGCAACCCGCCGCAGGTCGGGTCCCCGGGCACTGACGGCGGCCACTACTACTGGAACCTCGCTCTGCCCTCCGGCCGTTCGGGCAACGCGCTGATCTTCATCCAGTGGGTGCGCTCCGACAGCCAGGAGAACTTCTTCTCCTGCTCGGACATCGTCTTCGACGGCGGGCACGGCGAGGTGACCGGCATCCGGAACTCCGGCTCGCCGAACCCGACTCCGACTCCGACTCCCACCCCGACCCCCACTCCGACGGATCCGCAGACCGGCTCCTGCATGGCCGTGTACAACGTGGAGAACTCCTGGGGCGGCGGCTTCCAGGGTTCCGTGGAAGTGATGAACCACGGCACGGCACCGCTGAACGGCTGGACGGTGACCTGGAAGCCAGGCGTCGGTACCAAGATCGGCAGTGCCTGGAACGGCAACCTGACCACGGCCGGCGACGGCACGATCACGGTCAAGAACGCCGACTACAACCGGACCGTACCTCCCAACGGCAGTGTCTTCTTCGGATTCACCGCCACATCCACCGGCAACAACTATCCGGTCGGCTCGATCAGCTGCACCACGAGCTGACACCCGCACCGTCCCGCACCGGGCGCGCCGGCACCCTGCCGGCGCGCCCTCTCATGTGCGCCGGGGAAGTCCGCTACGCGGGCCCCTCCCGGGCGCTGAGCGCCTGCACCTCCGCGTACGAGGGAGCGGCGCCCTCGGGAGCATGCCCCTCCGCGACGGCGGCCATCGCCTCCACGGCCGCGCCCAGCGCCCGCCGGTACAGCAGGGAGCCGAGGCTGATCCGGCGTACGCCGAGGTCGGCGAGGTGGGGGACGGCGGGGCCGGCCGGGGAGTAGAGGATGTTGAGGGGCGCGTCGAGGTGCTTCACGAGGGCGGCGATCGCCTCGGGTTCGGTCAGCCCCGGGACGAACACCGCGTCGGCGCCCGCCTGTTGGTAGACGTCGAGTCGGCGCAGTGTCCGCGTGACGTCTCCGTCGTCCAGCCAGTACGTGTCCGTGCGCGCGTTGACGAACAGGCCGGGCACGGCGGACTTCACCGCGGCGATCTTCGCGGCGTGCCGGTCGGGCGGTCCGAGTCCGTCCTCCAGGTTGACGCCGCGGGCCCCCGCCTCCCACAGCTGCCGGGCGAACTCGGCCACCTCGTCCGGGTCTTCGCTGAACCCGCCCTCCGCGTCGACGGAGAGCAGGAAGGGCTGCGAGCCGAGGAGGAGGGCGAGGCGGAGGGTGAGCTCGCGGGTCGCGGCGGCACCGTCGGGCAGTCCGGCGGAGGCTGCGACGCCGAGGCTGGTGGTGCCGATGGCCGGGAATCCGCGGGCGGCGAGCAGCAGGGCGGAGGCCGCGTCCCAGGCGTTCGGCAGCAGCAGCGGCTCGTCGGCCCGGTGGAGGTCGGCGAAGGCGGTCATGACAGGTCACCCACGGCATCGACCGCGGCGGGCGCCTCGTAGGCGTTCTCGCTCATACGGCCCACGCTAGGGCCGGGTCGTTTCGGCCCCGGCCGAACCGTTCCGCTCAGCCCGCCCGCTCCCCCGTACCGCGCTCCACGCAGAACTCGTTCCCCTCCGGGTCGGCGAGCACCGCCCAGCCCGTGCCGTCCGGCTTGCGGCGGTCGGCGACCAGGGTCGCGCCGAGGCCCAGCAGCCGCTCCACCTCCTCGTCGCGGGTGCGGTCCTGCGGCTGGAGGTCCAGGTGCACGCGGTTCTTGGCCGTCTTGGAGTCCGGCACCGTGACGAAGAGCAGGCCGGCGCCCTCGATCAACGCCTCGTCGTCACCCGGCTTGTCGTCCTCGTGCACCGGCAGATCCAGGACCTTGGACCAGAAGGTGCCCAGGGCGTGGGCGTCGGCGCAGTCGATCGTGACGTGGCGTATGGCGGAGGTCATACGGGGATGATGTCAGGGCGTCCGGGGCCGTGCAGGGGAATTTCGCGGGGCCCGATCGGCTAGCGTCGCGTCATGGACAGCGTCATCCCCAGCGTCACCTCTCCCGCCCTCGCCGACGCGCTCGACGGCGGGGCGGTCGTGCTCGACGGCGGTATGTCGAACCAGTTGGAGTCGGCCGGGTACGACCTGAGCGACGAGCTGTGGTCGGCGCGGCTGCTGGCCGAGCGGCCGGAGGCGGTCACTCAGGCGCATCTGGCGTACTTCGAGGCCGGGGCGAGCGTGGCGATCACCGCGAGCTACCAGGCCACCTTCGAGGGGTTCGCACAGCGGGGCATC
Organism: Streptomyces sp. NPDC093064; assembly: GCF_044754605.1. Lineage (NCBI taxonomy): Bacteria > Bacillati > Actinomycetota > Actinomycetes > Kitasatosporales > Streptomycetaceae > Streptomyces > Streptomyces sp. NPDC093064. The sequence goes on along the minus strand of NZ_JBIVPK010000010.1, from coordinate 69,692 downwards.
GGACGGGAACGGGCCGCCGGGCTCATGCGGCTGAGCGTGGAGTCGGCGCGGGAGGCGGCGCGGCGGGCGCGCGCGCTCGGGGTGGTACGGCCCTTGTGGGTGGCCGCGTCGGCGGGGCCGTACGGGGCGATGCTCGCCGACGGCTCCGAGTACCGGGGCCGGTACGGGCTCACCGTCGACGAGCTGGAGCGCTTCCACCGGCCCCGCCTGGAGGTGCTGGCCGCCGCCGGGCCCGACGTGCTGGCCCTGGAGACGGTGCCCGACACGGACGAGGCGCGGGCGCTGCTGCGGGCGGTGCGCGGGCTGGGGGTGCCGGCCTGGCTCTCGTACACCGTCGCCGGTGACCGTACGCGCGCCGGGCAGCCGTTGGAGAAGGCGTTCGCCCTGGCCGCCGACGCGGACGAGGTGATCGCGGTCGGCGTGAACTGCTGCGCCCCCGGCGACGCGGCGGCCGCGGCGCGGACGGCCGCCCGGGTCACCGGCAAGCCGGTCGTGGTCTACCCCAACAGCGGCGAGTCCTGGGACGCCGAGTCCCGCGCCTGGACCGGTCGCTCCACCTTCACCCCGGACCAGGTCGAACGCTGGCGCGCCTTCGGCGCCCGCCTGATCGGCGGCTGCTGCCGGGTGGGCCCGGGGGCGATCTCGGAGATCGCCCGCGTGCTGTCGCCCCGGTAGCGGCCCCACGGCACCCTCACGGGGCCGGCGGCCACCCGCGCCCCAACAGCCGGCGGGTGGCGACTCCTGCCGGACGGAACCCGGCGATCACGGCGGTGGCCCACGTGCCGACGGCACCGTGGCCGCGCCACCGCTTCCCCGGCGCAATCCGCCGGACGGCACACCAGTGCCCGGTCCGACACCAGCCCCGGTCGGCGGCGGCTCTTGCCGGGCCCGGCCCCGGGCGAACACGGCGATCGCCCGGTTGCTGTGGGCCCCGGCCGGTCGGCGCAGCCTCCGTCCAGGTTCCGGCCGTTGCTCCCCTCCCCCGGCAGGAGATCGTCAGTGGCCGCTCACCCCGCCCGGGCGCCGCAGGCGTCGTACCACCGTGCGGAGTTCCGCGGCGCGGGCTCGGGTGCCGTCCGGGGCAGAGGGCGGCTCGGGGACGGCCGACCAGAAGGCGAGTTCGGCATCGCGCGGGACCGTGACCCCCCTCCCCCGGCAGGAGATCGTCAGTGGCCGCTCACCCCGCCCGGGCGCCGCAGGCGCCGTACCACCGTGCGGAGTTCCGCGGCGCGGGCTCGGGTGCCGTCCGGGGCGGGGTGCGGCTCGGGGGCGGCCGTCCAGAGGGCGAGTTCGGCGTCGCGTGGGCCGGGGACGGTGTGCGGCGGGCCGTCGCCGAAGACGTGTACCGGGTGGGTGGCGTCCCAGGGCCGCCAGCCGGGGTCGCCGTCGGTGGCGAAGCGGACCCAGGCCGTGTGCATGGCGTCGGCCAGCTCCTGCGGGGCGCCTTCCCCGGCGAGCCTGCGGGAGCCGGGGACGTCGCCGGTGTCGAAGACGAAGCCGAGTTCCAGGGCGTGGCAGGCGCCGAGGTCGGGCAGCAGCGAGGGCCAGGCGAACTCGTAGACGTACGACGAGCCCGGACGCGCGTCGGCCAGGCGGTGCAGCGGTCGGCGCAGCAGATGGTCGGTGACCAGTTGGCCGACGATCTCGGCGGTGCCGGCCCCGGGGCGCAGCGCCCGGTAGCCGCGGACCACCTCGTGGCCGCAGTGGCAGCGGGCCATGGCGCCGGCCAGCGCGACCGGGCCGAGCCGGTCGACGCGCTCCAGCAGCCCGCCCGGGACCAGCCACAGCCGGTACTCATCGCGGGTCCAGCCCATGAGGAGGTCGGCTCCCCGCGCCGCGTCGCCCTCCACCAGGGCCTGGAGCGGGTCGCGTGGGACGAGGTCGCCGTCGACGACGATGCCGAAGGCGGGCCCGCCGAGGACGGGGCTGCTGAGCCGGCCGACCTCGGCCTGGGTGCGCAGCAGCAGGTCCCGGTCGACGGTGGCGAACGCCTCGGCGGTGGCGGGCACCTTCAGCCGGGTCGCCATGCGCCGCACCATCCGCCGTACGTTGCCGCGCTCGGCGGCCTCCGGGGGCCCGCTCTGGAGGACCGCGCGCCGGAACAGGCCCTGGGCCTGCGGGGCGGCGATCAGGGCGCCGATGCTGATGGCTCCGGCCGACTGGCCGCACAGGGTGATCCGGTCCGGGTCGCCGCCGAAGGCCGCGATCGACTCGTGGACCCAGCGCAGGGCGGCGAGCTGGTCGCGCAGGCCGGGGTTGGCGGGGGCGTCCGGGAACAGTCCGAAGCCCTCCACGCCGAGCCGGTAGTTGACGGACACCAGGACGACGCCGTCACGGGCGAAGGCACGCCCGTCGTACACCGGCACGGCGGAGGAACCGCGGGTCAGCGCGCCGCCGTGCAGCCACACCATGACGGGGAGCCGGGCGCCCGGGTCCGGGTCGGGTGTCCACACATTGAGGTTGAGGCAGTCGTCGCCGGGCACGACCGGGTCGGACAGGTACCGGGCGAAGGCCTCGGAGTACGGAGGCTTCGGCGCGGTCGGGCCGAAGAGGGCGGCGTCGCGCACACCGTCCCAGGGCTCGGGCGGCACCGGCGGCCGGAACCGCCGGGGGCCGAAGGGGGGTGCGGCGTACGGGACGCCGCGGAACACGGCCACTCCGTGCTCATGTCTGCCTCGCACCGCCCCGTAGGGGGTGGTGACCACGGGGTCCGATCTGTCGGCCGTCATGCGCCCACCAGCCCTTCGCCGCGTCTTGCACCGGTATCTCCGAAGCACACCGCCGTCTTCCGGTATTCCGGGCGCGGGATGCCGGTACCGCCGTCCGGTGGAAGTGCGGTGGAGCGCTAGCGGTTCTCGCTGCGGCCGAACCTGAGGTAGGCGACCAGGCCGATCACGTTGCCGAAGGCGCAGACGGCCAGCCACGCCAGGGGCGAGAGCTGCCTGGTGTCGGGGTGGCGCGAGATGTCGATCATGCAGTAGACGGCGGGGACGAGCGCCACCAGCGGCACGATCGCCATCCACGGGGTGGGGGACGACGCGGGGAAGGAGTCGGCGAGCACAGGAGGTCTCCTTCTCGAGGGACGGACGTGGTGGTCATGGGCGGGATACCGGATCGGTACCAGTAATGATCCACCTCAGCAAGGAAAACGGTGGCTGCGGCCGTAGCGTCCCGGGCCGGACCTCACCCGGCGACGGACCCTGCCGCCCACTCGATCCCGCCGCGCAGATGGGCCCGGAAGTCCGGGTCCGCGTAGGCCTCGGAGGCGTGGCCGAGGGCCGTGTAGAAGACGCGGCCCCGGCCCTGTTCGCGGCACCACACCAGGGGGTGGTCGGGGCCCATGCCCCCGCCGCGGTACGACGACTCGTCGGCGCGCGCCAGGACCCGTACGGTGCCGCGCGGGTTGGTGCGGAAGTCGTACCACTCGTCGGTGAAGGCCCACTCGGCGGGCAGGTGCCGGGTGGCCGGATGATCGGGGTCCTCGACCAGGACTCGGCCCGGCTGGTACTCCGGGTGCCGGGCGAACCGGGCGCCGAGCAGTTCGCCGTAGTACGGCCAGTCGTACTCCGTACAGGCCGCCGCGTGCACACCGACGAACCCGCCGCCCCGCTCGACGTACGCGGCGAGGCGCTCCCGGCCGGCCGGGGTGAGCACCTCGCCGCTGGTGGAGAGGAAGACGACGGCGGCGTACCGCTCCAGGGGCCGGGCGAGGGCCTCGGGGTCCTCGGTGTGCTCGACCTGGAAACCGTCGAGGGCCCGCAGCGCGGCGACGGCGTCCGGGATGGAGTCGTGGCGGTAGTCGGCGGTGCGGGTGTGGACGAGGAGTCGGCGGTCCATGGCGGACGACCCTACGCCGCCACCGGGCCCGGACGGGAGGTCGCGGGAGGCCCCGGGCGGCGGGGCAGCCCGGCGTCCGGTCACTCCTTCGACGAGCCGTTCTGGTCGTCCTTGTGCGGGCTCCGCGCATGGGTGGTCTTCACATGGGCCCGCAGCCGTGCCGTCACGTCCTCCGGGGGCAGGAAGCGCGACCACCGCTCGGGGAACTCGGCGGGCATGTCGGGGTCCTCCGGGTCGTCGGGCTCGTTCTCGCGGGTCGCGGCGGAGCGGGCGACGTACTCGGCGATCTGCGCCTCGCGCACCCGCTCGTTGGCGGCGCGGGCCAGGGCCGTGGCGGCGGCCGGCCAGACCCGGTCGATGGCGGCGTTGACCGCCGCCCCGACGAGCACGGCGAAAGCGGACACACCGATCCACAGCAGCACGGCGACCGGCGCGGCGAGTGAGCCGTAGATGGTCGGGCCCTCCACGGTGCTGGTGAGGTAGATGCGCAGCAGGAAGCTGCACACCACCCACATGGCGAGGGCGACCAGGGCGCCGGGCACGTCCTCGATCCACGCGGAGCGCACCGGCACGGACACGTGGTACAGCGTGGTCAGGAACACGACGGACAGCACGATCACGACCGGCCAGTACAGGATCTGCACGAGCGTCGTCGACCACGGCACGATCCGCACCACCGCGTCCGGGCCGGCCACCATCAGCGGCAGCGCGATCGAGCCGATCAGCAGGGCCACGATGAACAGACCGAAGGCCAGCAGCCGGGTCTTGACGATGCCGCGCACGCCGTCGAGGCCGTACATGACGGTGATGGTTTCGATGAAGACGTTCACCGCGCGCGAGCCCGACCACAGGGCGAACACGAACCCGATGGAGATCACGTCGGGCCGGCCGCCCTTCATGACGTCCCGCAGGATCGGCTGGGTGATCTCCTTGACCCCCTGGTCGGACAGGACCGTGCGGGAGGCGTCCAGGATGTTGCGCTCCAGGCTGGCGATGGTGTGCGCGCCGGTCCAGGAGTCGACGTAGAAGAGCAGTCCGATCAGGCTCAGCAGCAGGGGCGGCACGGACAGCAGGGAGAAGAAGGCCGCCTCGGCCGCCAACCCCAGGATCCGGTACTCCATGCACGAGTTGACGGTGTCCTTCAGCAGCAGCCAGGCGGTCCTGCGTTTGGATACGTTCCGGTAGAGGGCTCGTGCCCGGTGGAGGCGGCCGGACGGCCTGTCGGGGGTTTCGCTGGCTGACTGCTGCACGAGCCAAAGGTATCTCCGTCGGCTCCCCTCTCCGTCACCCGCCAGGGGTCCGGCCACCAGGCAGGACACACTGGGCCCGCCGGACCCCGGCAGTACGGCGCGGCTGTGTGATGCCCGGTGCCGTACCGCGGGGTAGGTTCCGTCGTATGGCACCCAGCACGCACACCGTGACCAACCAGCCGCCGCCGCTGGTCGGATACGACGTCTTCGCCGCCGATCAGGCCCTGGCCGAGGCGGTCGGACGGCACGTGGAGACGGGGCTGCTCGACGAGGTGCGCGCGGAGCTGACGACGCTCGGGCGGGCCGCCGGCTCCGCCCAGGCGCAGGAGTGGGGAGCGCAGGCCAACGAGAACCCGCCGAGGCTGCGCACCCACGACCGCTACGGCCACCGCGTCGACGAGGTCGAGTTCCATCCGGCCTGGCACCGGCTGCTCGGCAAGGGCGTCTCGGCCGGGCTGACCGCGGCCTGGAACCGTCCGGCCGGGCATGTGCGGCGGGCGGCCGCCTTCCTGGTGTGGACGCAGGTCGAGGCCGGCACCTGCTGCCCGCTGTCGATGACCCACGCGGCCGTGCCCGCGCTGCGCACCGACCCGGAGTTGTCCGCCGAGTGGGAGCCGCGGCTGACGTCCGCGGTCTACGAGCGCGAACTGCGGCCGGCGCACCTGAAGGCCGGGGTGCTGTTCGGGATGGGGATGACCGAGAAGCAGGGCGGCAGCGACGTACGGGCGGCCACCACCGTGGCCAGGCCGCTCGCCGAGGCCGGCGCCTACGAGCTGACCGGGCACAAGTGGTTCTGCTCGGCGCCGATGTCGGACGGGTTCCTGGTGCTGGCGCAGGCCCCTGGAGGTGCCTCCCGTGCCGAAGGTGACGCGGGAGGGCTGACCTGCTTCCTGGTGCCGCGGGTGCTGGCGGACGGCACACGCAACGTGTTCCTGATCCAGCGGCTCAAGGACAAGCTGGGCAACCGGTCGAACGCCTCCGCCGAGGTCGAGTTCGACGGGACCTGGGCGCGCCGGGTCGGCGAGGAGGGGCGCGGGGTGCGCACCATCATCGAGATGGTCGCGGCGACCCGGCTGGACTGCGTGCTCGGTTCGGCGGGGCTGATGCGGCAGGCGGTGGCGCAGGCGGTGCACCACTGCGGGCACCGCGAGGCGTTCGGCGGCAAGCTCGTCGACAAGCCGCTGATGCGCAACGTGCTGGCCGACCTCGCGCTGGAGTCGGAGGCGGCGACGACGCTCGCGCTGCGCCTGGCGGCCGCCTACGACGACGGGGGCGAGCAGGAGCGGGCGCTGCTGCGGATCGCGGTGCCGGCGGCCAAGTACTGGGTCACCAAGCGGTGCGCGCCGCTGGCGGTGGAGGCCTCCGAGTGCCTGGGCGGCAACGGGTACGTGGAGGAGTCCGGGATGCCCCGCCTCGTGCGCGAGTCGCCGCTCAACTCGATCTGGGAGGGCGCCGGGAACGTACAGGCGCTGGACGTGCTGCGGGCGCTGACGCGGGAGCCGGGGGCGCTCGACGCCTACCTCCGGGAGGTGGGCCTGGCGCGCGGCGCCGACCACCGTCTGGACGCGGCGATCAAGCAGTTGCTCACCGAACTCGCCGATCTGGAGGGCGTCGAGGCCCGGGCCCGGCGGCTGACCGAGCGGCTGGCGCTGGTGCTCCAGGGAGCGCTGCTGGTGCGGTTCGCGCCGCCGGACGTCGCCGACGCGTTCTGCGCCTCGCGGCTGGGCGGCGAGTGGGGCGCGGCCTTCGGGGCGCTGCCGCACACCCTGAACCTGGCGGCGGTGGTGGAACGGGCGCGCCCCACGCACTGAAGCGGGGGTGGTGCTGCGCCGACACGGCACCACCCCCGCACTTCAGGCCCGTTCCAGGCCGTATACGCCGCACACGGCGGCGTTGCACAAGTTTCAAGGAACTCAGGCCTGTTTCACCAGGGTTGCAAGGGGTTGCAACTTGCGCGTCCGCGTGAGCGGACGGCGCCCTTCCGGCAGGGGTCTGGCGGCACGGTACGCGGGCCGGCCGGGAGGGGCGCGACCGTGCGCGACCGCATGGCCGGGGCGCCCCGGGTAAGCCGGTTGCCCGGACCCCTTTCACGGGAGGACTCAGTGGCCAAGGCGCCGGTGGATGTGGCTCCTGGACCCACGAACTGAGCCCGCTCCACGCCGAATTGCTCTACCTGCTCGCCGTGCACCGCGCCGGCCGCAGCGCCGCCCGTACCGCTTCTGCGAGGGCACCGACGTCGAACTGCTCCTCCCGGACGCCCCGGCCGACCTCCTCCCGCACTCGGCGGCACCGGAGGTACGAGGGGAGCGTGTCATCACGGTGCCGTGAGTGGCGCGGGTGGGTGACCCCGGTGGCTCCGGTCGGTCAAGGGTTCGGCCCCCGGGTGGCATCTTCCGCATAATTGCAGGGTCTTCGACCTGTCGCGGGGCGGACTGCCGTAGCATCGCCCCAGGGTCGCCCCAGCCGCTACTCGGTCAACGCTCGGACCTCCCGGAGCAGTTGGCCCGTGTACGCGGAACAGGCGTCCCGCAGGCGGACCGAGCCCTGAAAAGGGGGCTGTATGAAGCAGCGCGGCAGACACCGCAGGCGCAGACGGGGCAGGGCGCTGCGCGCGGTCCTGGCCGGGGCCGGCCTCGCGCTGACCGCTGCCGCCACCATGATCAGCACCTCGCAGGCCACCGTCGCCGACGACCCCGGAGCCCTGAAGCCGCTCACCTCGTCCGCCGAACTCGACCGGCTGCGGCTGACCGAACAGCCGGTGCCGCAGCAGTCCCTCGACCGGCTCGCCGCGGCGATGGGCCAGCCCGTCGGTGTCGGCACGGTGCTCAGCGGCGCCGACCGCTCGCTGCGCGACGCGGACGAGTGCAGCGCCCACGAGAAGAAGGCGCTGCCCGTCGAGCCTGCGGCCACGCGCGCGTACTGCTGGGACCCCGCGGACTCCGCCACCCGCCGGTGGCGGCCGGAGTCGGTGACCACCTCAGGGGACGCCGAGGACAACGGCCGGTGGGGCGCGCACCGGGTGATCCTCTCCGGCTGGACGCACGACACCGACGACGGCCGCGGACTGGCCCGGGTCGCCTTCGTCAACGCCGACGACCCCAGCCACCTCACCTACACCTGGGCCCTGCTCGCCGTCCCGGTCGACGGCGGACGCGACTTCCGCGGGCTCGTCTCGCGTGTGTCGGGGATGGTCTGGTACCGGGACAAACTGCTGGTCACCACCTCCGGCGGCGAGCGCGACGCGCTGTACGTCTACGACCTGCGCCGCATCCACCGCGCCACGGTCGACGGCCAGGAGGTGGGCCGGGTGCCGGGCGGCTGGTCGGCGCACGGCTACCGGTGGGTGCTGCCCGCGGTCGCCTCCTACCGCCCGGCCGACGGCAACTGCGTCCGGGCGGCCGGCGCGGACCTCTCCGCGCTGCCCTGCCCGGACGGCCTCTCCCTGGACCGCAGCTCCACGCCGGCCAGCCTGGTCGCGAGTCAGGCCGCGCCCACGGACGGCGGCCGCCACACGCGCCTGTGGCGCTACTCCTTCAGCCGGGACCCCGTCCGCTCCGGTCTGCTGGCCACCGACTCCGGCGGCACGGCGGCCTCGGACGAGGCCTACGGGACGAAGGCGGAGGACGTCCGGGGCGTCCTGTCCCACCGTCCGGGCCCGTCCACGGAACCGGACTGGTACCTGAGCCGCCCCGCGGACGAGGGCACCCACGGCACGCTGTGGCGGCAGGACGAGCGCGGCGCGAAGGCCGCCGAGTGCGGCTCCGAGGACACCCACCGCTGCTGGGGCGACGGCACCGGCTCCCTGTCCTACTGGCAGGAGACCGGCGACGTCTGGTCCCTGTCGGGCCGAATGCTGTTCGCGCTGCCGCTGTCCGCGGTCGAACAGGAACTGCGCTAGGCCGTCGAACGGGAGCCGGGCCAGGTCGCCGAGCCGGAACCGCGCCCGGGGCGACGGGCTCGTCCCGGGTGAGACCCCGCACTCCCGATCGACACGAGCCCGGCGCGGATGATTCCCTGACCGGCATGACGAGCATCGCCGTGACCACCTGGTCCCTGGAGCAGACCTCCCCCACCGACCTCCTGCAGGCCGCCGTGCCCGAGGGGGACGTACGGGTCGTCCGCTCCGAGGTTCCCTCCCCCGAGTTCAGCCGGTTTCTGTATGCCTCGGTCGGCGGCGACATCCGCTGGACGGACCGGCTGGGCTGGACGTACGCGCAGTGGCGGGAATACCTGGAGCGTCCGGGTGTCGAGACATGGGTGGCGTACGACCGCGGCACTCCGGCAGGTTACGTCGAGCTGGAGGCACAGGACGAGGGCGTCGTCGAGATCGTCTACTTCGGACTGATCGAGGCCTTCCGCGGCCGGCGCATCGGCGGCCACCTGCTGTCCAGCGGCACCGCCCGCGCCTGGGACCTGGCCGACCGCTGGCCCGGGCGGACGCCGACGAAGCGGGTGTGGCTGCACACGTGCAGCAAGGACGGCGAGTACGCGATGGACAACTACCAGCGCCGTGGCTTCAAACTCTTCGACACCAAGGTCGAGGAGGAGGCGGAGGTGGCCACCCCGGGCCCCTGGCCGGGGGCGTACCCGGCCTGACCTGCGGGTGCACGCACGATCGCGGCCGACGCGCCGAACGACACCCCTGTCCTGAATGCCGGGACAGGGGTGTCCGCATGTCGGACGAAGCTGGACGCTGTCCAGATCGCCATGCCAGGCTTTCCACCATGTCTGGAACTGGAGTCGCCTTGGTGAGCCGACGGCACGTCGACCACGGCCGTATGTCCAGCGCCATCTGTCCGGCGAGCTGACCTCACCCGCTGTGGCCTGACGGCCACGGGCCCGGGTCCACCGGTTTTCCCGATCTCCCGTTTTTCTGCTTTTACGTTTCCCCCTGTTTTTCGTTTTCCCCCGCTTTTTCCACCTGCGCACAGACGCGCATGCCTGCCCGTCTGCCCATGTGCCCTGCGCCCGCACAGGTCAGAGCCGCATTCCCGCTGTCCCGAAGGACGTATCGACCATGGCCGCGTCTCCGCAGAACCCCACCGCGCCCCGCCGCAAGGTGAGCCGTCACCGCGGCGAGGGGCAGTGGGCCGTGGGGCACCTGACCCCGCTCAACGGCAACGAACAGTTCAAGAAGGACGACGACGGTCTCAATGTGCGGACACGCATTGAGACGATCTACTCCAAGCGCGGTTTCGACTCGATCGACCCCAACGACCTGCGCGGCCGGATGCGGTGGTGGGGTCTGTACACCCAGCGCAAGCCCGGCATCGACGGCGGCAAGACCGCGATCCTGGAGCCGGAGGAGCTGGACGACCGCTACTTCATGATGCGCGTGCGCATCGACGGCGGCCGGCTCACCACCCGGCAGCTGCGGGTCATCGGCGAGGTCTCGCAGGAGTTCGCGCGCGGCACCGCCGACATCACCGACCGGCAGAACATCCAGTACCACTGGATCCGGATCGAGGACGTGCCGGAGATCTGGAACCGCCTGGAGGCCGTCGGCCTGTCCACGGTCACCGCCTGCGGCGACACCCCGCGCGTGATGATCGGCTCCCCCGTCGCCGGCATCGCCGAGGACGAGATCGTCGACGGCACCCCGGCGCTGGAGGAGATGCAGCGCCGGGTCCTGGGCAACAAGGCGTACTCGAACCTCCCCCGGAAGTTCAAGACGGCCATCTCCGGCTCCCCGCTGCTCGACGTGGTCCACGAGATCAACGACGTCGCGTTCGTGGGCGTGCGCCACCCCGAGCACGGGCCCGGCTTCGACCTGTGGGTCGGCGGCGGCCTGTCCACCAACCCCAAGCTGGGCGTGCGGCTGGGCGCCTGGGTGCCGCTGGAGGAGGTCCCGGACGTCTACGAGGGCGTCCTGTCGATCTTCCGTGACTACGGCTACCGGCGGCTGCGCAACCGGGCCCGGCTGAAGTTCCTGGTCGCCGACTGGGGCGCGGAGAGGTTCCGTCAGGTGCTGGAGGACGAGTACCTGAAGCGCAAGCTCGTCGACGGGCCCGCCCCCGAGGAGCCGGTCCAGCAGTGGCGCGACCACGTCGGCGTGCACCGGCAGAAGGACGGCCGCCACTACGTCGGTTTCGCCCCGCGGGTCGGCCGCATCGACGGCGCCACCCTGACGAAGATCGCCGAGCTGGCCGAGGCGCACGGCTCGGGGCGGGTCCGTACCACCGTCGAGCAGAAGATGATCATCCTCGATGTCGAGGAGGGCCAGGTCGACTCCCTGGTCGCCGGTCTGGAGGCCCTGGACCTCACCGCCCGGCCGTCCACGTTCCGGCGCGGCACCATGGCCTGCACCGGCATCGAGTTCTGCAAGCTCGCCATCGTCGAAACCAAGGCGCGCGGCGCCACGCTGATCGACGAACTCGAGCGCCGGCTGCCGGACTTCGACGAGCCGATCACCATCAACCTCAACGGCTGCCCCAACGCCTGCGCCCGCATCCAGGTGGCGGACATCGGCCTCAAGGGCCAACTGGTCGTCGACGACCGGGGCGAGCAGGTCGAGGGCTACCAGGTGCACCTGGGCGGCGCGCTCGGCCTGGAGCCCGGCTTCGGCCGCAAGGTGCGCGGACTCAAGGTGACGGCGCGGGAACTGCCCGACTACATCGAGCGGGTCCTGACCCGCTACCAGGAGCAGCGCGAGGACGGCGAGCGGTTCGCCACCTGGGCCGCGCGGGCGTCCGAGGAGGAGCTGTCATGAGCGAGCGGGCCGCCCCCTTCTACTGCCCGTACTGCGGGGAGGAGGACCTCCGCCCCAGCGAGGAGGGCCACGGCGCCTGGGAGTGCGCGGGATGCAACCGGGCCTTCCGGCTGAAGTTCCTCGGGCTGCTCGCCCGGGGCGTCGGGCGAGCCGGCCACGAAGGGGACGACGGGATATGACCACGACTCCGGAAGCAGGCGTGGAAGCCGGGTTGAAGGCACTGGCCGAACAGGCGGGCCGCGACCTGGAGGACGCCTCCGCGCTGGAGATCCTCCAGTGGGCGGCCGACACCTTCGGCCGCCGGTTCTGCATCACCTCGTCCATGGAGGACGCGGTGGTCGCCCACCTCGCCTCCCGCGCGATGCCGGGCGTGGACGTGGTGTTCCTCGACACCGGCTACCACTTCCCGGAGACCATCGGCACCCGCGACGCGGTCGAGGCCGTGATGGACGTCCACGTCATCACCCTCACCCCGGAGCAGACGGTCGCAGAGCAGGACGCCGAGTACGGCCCGAAGCTGCACGACCGCGATCCGGACCTGTGCTGCCGGTTGCGCAAGGTGCGGCCGCTGGAGGAGGGCCTGAAGGGCTACACGGCGTGGGCGACCGGGCTGCGCCGCGACGAGTCCCCGACCCGGGCGAACACCCCGGTCGTCGGCTGGGACGAGAAGCGGCGGAAGGTCAAGGTCTCCCCGATCGCCCGCTGGACCCAGGACGACGTGGACGCCTACGTCGCCGAACACGGCGTCCTGACCAACCCGTTGCTGATGGACGGCTACGGCTCCGTGGGCTGCGCGCCCTGCACCCGGCGCCTGCTGGAGGGCGAGGACGCGCGCGCCGGCCGCTGGGCGGGCAGTGCCAAGACCGAGTGCGGACTGCACGGCTGACCCATGAGCGTGCTTTCCACGACCGCTTCCAGACACAGGGAGACACACGTGACGACCGGAGCCACCGTCTGGCTCACGGGTCTGCCGAGCGCCGGCAAGACCACCATCGCGCACGAACTGGCCGGGCGGCTGCGTGCGGAGGGCCATCGTGTCGAGGTGCTCGACGGCGACGAGATCCGCGAGTTCCTCTCCGCAGGCCTCGGCTTCAGCCGCGCGGACCGGCACACCAACGTGCGGCGCATCGGCTTCGTCGCCGAACTGCTCGCCCGCAACGGCGTCAAGGCGCTGGTCCCGGTGATCGCGCCGTACACCGACAGCCGCGACGCGGTGCGCGACTGGCACGCGAAGAACGGCACGGCGTACCTGGAGGTGCACGTGGCCACCCCGGTCGAGGTGTGCTCCGTACGCGATGTGAAGGGTCTGTACGCCAAGCAGGCCGCGGGCGAACTGACGGGACTGACGGGCGTCGACGACCCGTACGAGGAGCCCCTGTCGCCGGACCTGCGCGTCGAGTCGCAGCACCAGACGGTCCGGGAGTCGGCGGCTTCCGTGCACACGCTGCTCAGCGAAAGGGGACTGGCATGACGACCGTCGCCAAGACCAAGGCGGACGACGAGGGGACGGGCAGTCCGTACGCCCTCTCCCACCTGGACGCGCTGGAATCCGAGGCGGTGCACATCTTCCGCGAGGTGGCGGGCGAGTTCGAGAACCCGGTGATCCTGTTCTCCGGGGGCAAGGACTCCATCGTCATGCTGCACCTGGCGCTGAAGGCGTTCCGGCCCACCGCGGTCCCCTTCTCGCTGCTGCACGTGGACACCGGGCACAACTTCCCCGAGGTCCTCGACTACCGCGATCGCACGGTGGCCGGGCACGGCCTGCGGCTGCACGTCGCCTCCGTGCAGGACTACATCGACCGGGGCGTCCTCAAGGAGCGCCCGGACGGCACCCGCAACCCGCTCCAGACCCTCCCGCTGACCGAGAAGATCCAGTCCGAGCGGTTCGACGCGGTCTTCGGCGGCGGCCGCCGCGACGAGGAGAAGGCCCGCGCCAAGGAGCGGGTGTTCTCGCTGCGGGACGAGTTCTCCCAGTGGGACCCGCGCCGTCAGCGGCCCGAGCTGTGGAACCTCTACAACGGCCGGCACGCGCCCGGCGAGCACGTCCGCGTGTTCCCGCTGTCCAACTGGACCGAGTTGGACGTGTGGCAGTACATCGCCCGCGAGGGCATCGAACTGCCCGGGATCTACTACGCCCACACGCGCGAGGTCTTCCGGCGCGACGGCATGTGGCTGACCGCCGGCGACTGGGGCGGCCCCAAGGACGGCGAGGACGTGGAGAAGCGGCTCGTGCGCTACCGCACCGTCGGCGACATGTCGTGCACCGGCGCCGTGGACTCCGACGCCGACACCATCGAGAAGGTGATCACCGAGATCGCCGCCTCGCGTCTCACCGAGCGCGGCGCCACCCGGGCCGACGACAAGCTGTCCGAGGCCGCGATGGAAGACCGCAAGCGCGAGGGGTACTTCTAGAGATGACCACGACCACGACCACGGACCTGGCGGCCACCACCCTGCTGCGGTTCGCCACCGCCGGCTCCGTCGACGACGGCAAGTCCACCCTGGTGGGCCGGCTGCTGCACGACTCCAAGTCGGTCCTCGCCGACCAGTTGGAGGCCGTGGAGCGCGCCTCCGCGAGCCGCGGCCAGCAGGCCCCGGACCTCGCGCTGCTGACGGACGGGCTGCGCGCCGAGCGCGAGCAGGGCATCACCATCGACGTGGCCTACCGCTACTTCGCCACCCCGCGCCGCCGGTTCATCCTCGCCGACACGCCGGGCCATGTGCAGTACACGCGGAACATGGTCACCGGCGCGTCCACCGCCGAGCTGACGGTGATCCTGGTGGATGCCCGCAACGGCGTGGTGGAGCAGACCCGCCGGCACGCGGCGATCGCCGCGCTGCTGCGCGTGCCGCACGTGGTCCTGGCCGTGAACAAGATGGACCTGGTCGACTACCGGGAGTCCGTGTTCGCCGCGATCGCCGAGGAGTTCACGGCGTACGCCACCGAACTGGGCGTGCCCGAGGTCACCGCGATCCCGATCTCGGCGCTGGTCGGAGACAACGTGGTGGAGCCTTCCTCGACCATGGACTGGTACGGCGGCCCGACCGTCCTGGAGCACCTGGAGACGGTCCCGGTCAGCCACGACCTGGCGCACTGCCACGCACGGCTGCCCGTGCAGTACGTGATCCGGCCGCAGACCGCCGAGCACCCCGACTACCGCGGCTACGCCGGCCAGATCGCCGCCGGCAGCTTCCGGGTCGGCGACGAGGTCACGGTGCTGCCGTCCGGCCGCACCAGCCGGATCTCCGGCCTCGACCTGCTCGGCGAGCCGGTCGACGTGGCCTGGACGGCACAGTCGGTGACGGTCCTGCTCCGGGACGACATCGACGTCTCGCGCGGCGACCTGATCGTACCGAGCAAGGACGCGCCCGCCACCACCCAGGACGTGGAGGCGACCGTCTGCCACGTCGCCGACCAGCCGCTGACCGTCGGCCACCGGGTGCTGCTCAAGCACGGCACCCGCACGGTCAAGGCGATCGTCAAGGACATCCCGTCCCGGCTCACCCTGGACGACCTGTCCCTGCACCCGCACCCCGGGCAGCTCGTCGCCAACGACATCGGCCGGGTGAAGATCCGCACCGCCGAGCCGCTGCCGGTCGACTCCTACGCCGACTCGCGGCGCACCGGCTCGTTCATCCTGATCGACCCCTCCGACGGCACCACGCTCACCGCGGGCATGGTCGGCGAGTCCTTTGCCTCGCCGGTACCGGTCAAGGACGCGGCGGACGAGGACGGCTGGGACTTCTGACCATGAACTCCCCCGACTTCTACTCGACGTTCGCCAAGGAGGGCGGCCGGGTCGGCAGCGGCGCCCTCGGCAGCGGACAGGGCGGAGTGGCCCGATGTGCGCGCTGACGTACGCGCACCGCACGCGCGCCCTCACCCCCCACCCCCCGCGTAGAAGAAGACCTGCCGACCTCCCGGCCACGACCTGACGGGCGTGACCGCCGGGCCTGCGAGAGGACAGCCTCCCGTGCCAGCCAACCTTCCCCCGTTCCGCGACCGCCCGACCGGGGGCACCCGCACGCCCGTACTCCGCCGCGGCCTCGCCGTGGTCGCCGCCCTGCCCCTGCTCACACTCGCCGCCTGCGGCTACGGCTCCCAGGCCGACGACGACGGCGCCCAGCAGAAGGTGGCCGCCGGGGCCGAGAAGACCGACGGTCTCGACTCGGTCAGGATCGGCTACTTCGGCAATCTGACGCACGCGACCGCGCTCGTCGGCGTGAACAAGGGCTTCTTCCAGAAGGAGCTGGGCGCCACGGTCGTCAAGCCGTCGGTCTTCAACGCCGGCCCGTCCGAGATCGAGGCCCTCAACTCCGGCTCCGTCGACATCGGCTGGATCGGCCCGTCCCCGGCGATCAACGGCTACACCAAGTCGGGCGGCAAGAGCCTGCGCATCATCGGCGGTTCGGCCTCCGGCGGGGTCAAGCTCGTGGTCGACCCGAAGAAGATCAAGTCCCTGAAGGACGTCAAGGGCAAGAAGATCGCGACCCCGCAGCTCGGCAACACGCAGGACGTGGCGTTCCTCAACTGGATCGCGGAACAGGGCTGGAAGGTCGACGCACAGAGCGGCAAGGGCGACGTCTCCGTGGTCCGCACCGACAACAAGATCACCCCGGACGCCTACAAGTCCGGCTCCATCGACGGCGCCTGGGTGCCGGAGCCGACCGCGTCCAAGCTGGTCGCCGAGGGTGCCAAGGTGCTGCTGGACGAGTCGTCGCTGTGGCCCGACAAGAAGTTCGTGATCACGAACATCATCGTGTCGCAGAAGTTCCTCGAGGAGCACCCGAAGGCCGTGGAGGCGGTACTGAAGGCCTCCGTGGACACCAACAAGTGGATCAACGCCAACCCGGATGAGGCGAAGGCCGCGGCGAACAGGCAACTGGGGGTCGACTCCGGCAAGGAACTGCCGGAGAACGTCCTGGACCCGGCGTGGAAGTCCATCCAGATCATCGACGACCCGCTGGCCTCGACCCTCGACGCCCAGGCGCAGCACGCGGTCAAGGCGGGCCTGCTGCAGAGCCCGAAGCTGGCCGGCATCTACGACCTCGCCCCGCTGAACAAGGTCCTGAAGGCCGCGGGCGAGCCGACCGTCAGCGACGCCGGTCTCGGCGCCGAGTAAAGCCCGTAGCCGAAGAGTTCCCAGGAGGTGACGACCATGGCCACGACCCTCGCCAGGGCCGCCGAGACCGTAGAGCACGCGGCCCGCCTCGAGAACGTCTCGAAGTCCTTCGCGGGACCGGGCGGACAGCAGCTCGTCCTGGACGGCATCAGCCTCGATGTCGCGCCGGGCGAGTTCGTCACCCTCCTGGGGGCCTCGGGCTGCGGCAAGTCCACTCTGCTGAACCTGGTGGCGGGGCTGGACCAGCCGACCGCCGGGTCCATCACGACGGACGGCCGCCCCGCCCTGATGTTCCAGGAGCACGCCCTCTTCCCCTGGCTGACCGCGGGCAAGAACATCGAACTCGCCCTCAGGCTGCGGGGGGTGGCGAAGCCGGAGCGGCGCGGCCGGGCCGAGGAGCTGCTCGAACTCGTCCGGCTGAAGGACGCGTACGGCAAGCGCGTCCACGAACTGTCCGGCGGGATGCGCCAGCGCGTGGCGATGGCCCGCGCGCTGGCCCAGGAGAGCAACCTGCTGCTGATGGACGAGCCGTTCGCGGCACTCGACGCCATCACGCGGGACGTCCTGCACGACGAGCTGACCCGGATCTGGGAGCAGACCGGGGTGTCGGTGCTGTTCGTCACGCACAACGTGCGCGAAGCGGTGCGGCTGGCCCAGCGCGTGGTGCTGCTGTCCTCCCGCCCGGGCCGGGTGGCCCGTGAGTGGACGGTGGACATTCCGCAGCCGCGCCGCATCGAGGACGCGCCCGTGGCGGAACTGTCCCTGGAGATCACCGAAGTCCTGCGTGGGGAGATCCGCCGACATGGCCAGCACTGAGACGAAGACGGCCCAGGGCGCCGAACTGGCCGACGTGGAGGCCGGTCTGGACGCCCTGGAGGCCACCACGGCCGGCCGTACGCCGCTGCGCCAGACTCTGGTCAACAAGGTCCTGCCACCGGTCGTGGCGATCGCGGTGGTCCTGGTGGTCTGGCAGGCGCTGATCTCCTTCAAGGTGGTCGACGACCCGAGCAGGCTGCCCTCGCCCGCCGACGTCGGCGGCGAGTTCAAGGACGCCTGGTTGCAGGGCAAGCTGCTCGGCTTCATCTGGACGTCCGTCTCGCGCGGGCTGCTGGGCTTCCTGTTCGCGCTGGCGATCGGCACCCCGCTGGGCCTGCTGGTGGCCCGGGTGAAGTTCGTGCGCGCGGCCATCGGCCCGATCCTGTCCGGTCTCCAGTCGCTGCCCTCGGTGGCGTGGGTGCCGCCGGCGGTGATCTGGCTGGGCCTGGACAACTCGATGATGTACGCGGTGATCCTGCTCGGCGCGGTCCCATCCATCGCCAACGGGCTGGTGTCCGGCATCGACCAGGTGCCGCCGCTGTTCCTGCGGGCGGGCCGCACGATGGGCGCGACGGGTGTCCGGGGCGCCTGGCACATCGTCCTGCCGGCCGCGCTGCCGGGCTATCTGGCCGGTCTGAAGCAGGGCTGGGCGTTCTCCTGGCGCTCGCTGATGGCGGCGGAGATCATCGCCTCCTCGCCGGACCTGGGCATCGGCCTGGGCGCGCTGCTGGAGAACGGCCGCAACGCCAGCTCCATGGCCATGGTGTTCGAGGCCATCATCCTGATCCTGTTCGTCGGCATCGCCGTCGACCTGCTGATCTTCAGTCCGCTGGAGCGGTGGGTACTGCGCAGCCGCGGTCTTCTCGTGAAGAGCTGAACGCCCGTGATCTCCCAGCCGGTTCTCCTCGTCGTCGCCCACGGCAGCCGCGATCCGCGCCATGCCGCGACCGTGCACGCCCTGGTCCGCCGGGTCCGTGCGCTGCGCCCCGGGCTGCGGGTGGAGACGGGCTTCCTGGACTTCAACGTCCCGTCCGTGCCGGGCGTGCTGGAGTCCCTGGCGGCCGACGGGGTGCGGGACGTCGTGGCGCTGCCGCTGCTGCTGACCCGCGCCTTCCACGCCAAGGCGGACATCCCCTCGGTGCTGCGCCGGGCGCCGTCGCGGCTGCGGATCCGGCAGGCGGAGGTCCTCGGCCCCTCACCGCTGCTGACGGACGCCCTGGAACGCCGTCTGTACGAGGCGGGTCTCGACCCCGCCGACAAGTCCTCGACCGGGGTCGTACTGGCCTCGGCGGGGTCCTCCGACCCGGAGGCGATCGCAGTGATCGCAGAAATCGCGCGGGAGTGGCGGCACACCGGCTGGTGCGCCGTGCGGCCTGCGTTCGCCTCCGCATCCATGCCCCGCACCGAGGACGCGGTGCGGGAACTGCGGGAGTTGGGCTGCGCCAGGGTCGCGGTCGCGCCGTACGTGCTGGCACCGGGTTTCCTGCCGGACCGCATCGCTCGGGGCGCGGCCGAGGCCGGGGCCGACGTGCTGGCCGGGGTGCTCGGCCCGGCGCCGGAGGTGGCCCGGGTCCTGCTGGAGCGCTACGACGCCGCCCGGCTGCCGCTGTCCGCGGCCCTGGGAGCCTGAGGGGCGGGCGCCTGCTCCGGCCGCGGCCCGGCACTCCCCCGTGGTGCCGGTCCGCGGACGGTCCGACCACCGGCCGCCGATGATCGGCGAGTGGTGGTGTCGTTCAGTCCAGCGCGCGGCGGTACGCAAGTGTCACTGCTGTACAGCGGGCGGGGCTCCGAATGTGGATCATCCGGTCCAAGCCGTGCGCCGAGGGGCGCGCGGCCTGTGCACGGCCCGGTCGGTCGCCACTCAGTCGAAGCGGAGTGATCCGGTGCGGGTGCGCTTGAGCTCGAAGAAGTCCGGCCGGGCCGCCAGGACCCGGAAGGCGTCGAACAGCTCGGCCGCCTCGGCCCCGCGCGGGATGGCCCGCAGCACCGGGCCGAACCACACCGTTCCGTCGACATGAATGGTGGGCGTACCCACATACACGCCCGTGTCCGGCTCGGCGCCGGCCTCGTGACTGCGCCGTACCGCCTCGTCGTAGGACGGGTCGTGTGCGGCCGCCGCCAGGTCCTGGTCGAGTCCGAGTTCGGACAGGGACCCGGCGACCACCGCGTCGAAGTCCTCCTCCGCGCGTTCGTGGATGCGGACGCCGAACGCGGTGTACAGGTCCCGCAGCACCTTCTCGCCGTGCCGCTCGGCGGCGGCGACCGCGACGCGCACCGGGCCGATCGACTTGTCGACCAGTTCCCGGTACCAGTCGGGCAGTTCGTTGCCGCTGTTGTGCAGGTACAGGCTCATGACGCGGAACCCGAGGTCGAGCGGACGCTCGCGTTCCACCTCCAGCAGCCAGCGGGAGGTGATCCAGGCGAAGGGACAGACGGGGTCGAAGAAGAAGTCGACGCGGGTCGGCGAGTCAGGGGTCATGGCGTCGACGCTAGTGCGCGATTGGCACAGGGTCGCGGTCCAATCAGAAGGTCTTTTCATGGTCCACCTGACCCACCGGGCCCGCCTGTCTGCCGGGCCCGCCCAGTCCGCCGGGCCCACCTGGCCTGCCTGGTCCGTCCGGCCCGCCCGGTCCGCCTGGCCCACCAGGTCCGCCTGGCCCGCCCGGTCCGCCAGGTCTGCCGGTCCCACCTGGCCCGCCACGTCCGCCGGGTCCGTCTGGCCCGCCAGGTCTGCCAGGCCCGCCTGCCCTGCCCGGTCCGCCTGGCCCACCTAGCCCGCCACGTCCGCCGGGTCCACCTAGCCCGCCAGGTCTGCCAGGCCCACCTGGCCCGTCCGGCCCGCCTGCCCCGCCCGGTCCGCCAGGCCCACCTAACCCGCCACGTCCGCCGGGTCCACCTAGCCCGCCACGTCCGCCGGGTCCGTCTGGCCCGCCCGGGTCCGCCCGGTCCGCCCGGCCCTCCTACTCCGCCGAATCCACCGTGTCCGCCAGCCGTACCAGTTCCGCCAGCGGCAGCGAGCCGGGTGCCCGGCGCTCTCGCGCGAAGGTGACGGCGAGGTGCTGGAGCAGTTCGTTCAGCGGTGCCGGTACGCCGTGCAGCCGGCCCAGGAGCACGATCTCCCCGTTGAGGTGGTCGGCCTCGATGGAGCCGGTGCCGCGCACGAGGGACTGCCACGAGGAGCCGCCGCCGCGCGGGGCGCCGGGCAGCGGCACCAGGGTGATCTTGTCGCCGCGGGCCTCCTTCTGCTCCTCGGCGCTCGCCCATGGGATGCCGGCGGCGGCGAGCACCGCCTCGCCCTCGGCGCGCACCCTCGCGTACAGCGCCCGCGCCTCCTCGCTGTCCAGCAGGCCGCTGACCGCCTCGATCGCGTTGGCGAGGTTGCCGAGCAGCTTGGCGTACTGCCAGCGGGTCACGTCCGGCACGACCGGCGCCTCGAAGCGCGCCGACTCCAGGTCGGCGGAGATCCGCCGCAGAGTGTCGTCGGTGCCGCGCGGGTAGCGGCCCAGGTGCAGCATCCCGGTGAGCGGGGTGCCGGCGGCCGAGACGGCACCGGGTTCGACATGGGTCGCGGGCAGCCAGACGCAGACCCCGTACACGTGCCGGAAGCGGCGCAGGGCGAGCCGCTGTCCCTCCACCCCGTTCTGCGCGCACAGCAGCGGCAACGTCCGCTCGGCCGTGCCGCCGCCCGCGACCGGTGCCGGACCCCAGGCCGCCAGCGCCGCCTCGGTGTCCTGCGTCTTGACGGCCAGGACGAGCACGTCGTCGGCGCGCAGTTCACCGAGCGCCCCGGGCCCGTCCACGGCGGGCAGCCGGTACGTGAGCCGGCCCTCCGGCACCGTCAGCCGCAGCCCGACTTCCCGCAGCGCCGCGAGGTGCGCTTCGCGCGCGACCAGCACGACCTCGCGCCCGCTCTGCGCCAGCCGCCCCCCGATGGCACCGCCGACCGCCCCTGCCCCGATGATGATGTAGCGCATGGGACGAGCCTCCCACAGCCATCCGTGCGCTTCCCTTACCGGACGATCAAGGAGACCGTGTGACCCCGGAGTTGTTCACGCTCGGCGGCGACCTGCCCGTACGGCGCCTCGGCTACGGCACCGCGCAGCTCACCGGCCCCGGCTACTGGGGCCCGCGCGGCGACGCCCGGGACGCGGTGGCCGTGCTGCGGCGGGCGGTCGAGCGCGGGGTGACCCTGATCGACACCGCGGACAACTACGGGCCGTGCGTCGCCGAGGAACTGGTGGCCGAGGCCCTGCACCCCTACCCCGAGGACCTGGTGATCGCCACCAAGGGCGGGGTGGTCCGCACCAGCGACAGCGCCTGGCACATCGACGGCCGGCCGGAAGCGCTGCGGGCGATGTGCGAGGCGAGCCTGCGCCGGCTGCGGCTGGAGCGGATCGACCTGTACCAGCTGCACCGGCTCGACCCCTCCGTGCCGATGGCCGAACAGCTCGGCACGCTCGAGGAGTTGCGCAAGGAGGGCAAGATCCGCCACATCGGCCTGGACAGCGTCTCCGCCGAACAGCTCGCCGCGGCACTGGAGTCGACCTCCATCGCCTCCGTCCAGAACCGCTACAACCTCCTCGACCGCGCGTCCGAGCCGCTGCTGGAGCTGTGCGAGGAGCGCGGGATCGCGTTCCTGCCGTGGTTCCCGCTGGGCAACGGCACGTTGACCGGGCACCCGGAGTGCGCCCGGGTCGCCGCCGCGCACGGCGCCACACCGGGGCAGGTGGCCCTGGCGTGGCTGCTGCACCGCTCCCCCGTGCTCTGCCCGACGCCGGGCACGGGCACGCTCGCGCACCTGGAGGAGAACCTGGACGCGGCCGGTGTATCTCTCCGCGCCGACGAGCTGTCCCGGCTGTCCGCTCTCGGGTGAGCGCGCCCGCTCGGATCGCGTCGATCGCGTCCGCCCGGGTCAGGCGTCCGGGGCGGTCAGTTCGACGAGTTTGAGCACCGTGTTCCAGTTCCGGCTGGTGGCGATCAGGTCCTTGTTCAGCCGCTTCCTGGACAGGTGCTCGGCGAGCTTGGAGCGGCCGAGCCCGTCCGGCGCGTACAGGTACAGGGCCCGGTCGCCGAGGCGGAACTCCTCGGGCAGGTAGGCGTCCCGGTCGATCTCCGCGTAGCGCTCCGCTTCGACGGGCGCGGAGAAGTAGGTCACGTGCAGCTGCCTGCCCTCCAGCTCGGCGGCCGGGAACGGGCAGGCCTCGGCGACCGCCCGCAGATAGGCGTGGTCGCGCACGATCACGTCCACCGGGAAGCCGAACCGCTTCTCCAGCGCCGCCGTGAGCTCCGCGGCCAGGGACTCCTCGTCGCCGTGACCGGCGGCGAAGACGGCCTGGCCGCTCTGGAGATGGGTACGCACACGGGTGTGGCCGAGCTCCGCCACCAGGGTGCGCAGCTCGGCCATCGGGACCTTCTTGCCGCCCACGTTGATTCCGCGCAGCAGCGCGGCGTACGTCGTCATCCGCCCACGATAGAGCGGCCGGCGGAACGGTCACCCTGATCCGCGCCCCCGAGAAGCCGGGATAGGTGTAAGGGGTCGGCGTACTCCCCAGTGCGGAGGAAACGGGGTCCGGCAGGAGGAGCCCCGGCGGGGGCACTTCACCGGTCAGCACGACGAGCCGGGCATCCCCCCGCCCCTACCTTCGATGCGGAGGGCGACGGCAGGGGGCCGTCGCCGCGCACGAGGTCCGCAGGGCCTCTCAAGAAGGGGCAAGCCCGTCATGGTGAACGGAGAGACACGGGTGCGGGGCCTCGCCGCGCGGGCCGGCGGCTGGAGCGCCCGGCATCGATGGGCTGCCGTCGGTGTCTGGGTGCTGTTCGTCGTCCTGGCGATGGGGCTCGGTACGGCGGCCGGCCGGCTGGACGTCAAGGAGAGCGACCAGCTCAAGGGCGAGACGCACACCGCAGCGAAGATCATCGAGGACGCGGGGATCAAGGAACCGGCGAGCGAGACCGTCCTGATCCAGGCGAAGGACGGCTCCGGCAAGGCCACGGACGCCGACTTCCGGGCGGCCGTCGGCGACGTGATCACGGCCGTCGAGGGAACCGGCCTGGTCACGGACGTCACCTCGCCGTACGACACGAAGACCATCTCCGGGGACGGCCGCAGCGCACTGGTGCAGTTCGCGCTGCGCGGCGAGGCGGACACCGCGGGCGAGCGGGTGGAGCCCGTGCTCCAGGCCGTGGCGAACGTCCAGAAGGACCACTCCTCGCTGCGGATCGAGGAGATCGGCGGCGCCAGCATGCAGAAGCAGTACTCCGACGCCTTCGGGGACGACTTCCAGCAGGCCGAGTTCTCCGCCGTGCCCGTGGCCCTCGGCATTCTGCTGATCGCCTTCGGCGCGCTGGTGGCCGCGCTGCTGCCGGTGGCGCTGGCGATCACCGCGATCATGGCGACGATGGGCCTGATGGGCATCGTCAGCCACGTGCAGCCGATGAGCGACACCGCCAACTCCGTGATGCTGCTGGTCGGCATGGCGGTCGGCGTCGACTACTGCCTGTTCTACCTGCGCCGCGAGCGCGAGGAGCGGGAGGCCGGGCGGGACCCGGGGACCGCGCTGCGCATCGCCGCCGCGACCAGCGGGCGCGCGATCATCGTCTCCGGCGTCACGGTGTGCGTGGCGATGGCGGGCATGCTGTTCACCGGGGTCGCCGAGTTCGAGGCGATGGGCCTGGCCTCGCTGATGGTGGTGGCCGTCGCCATGGTGGGCTCGGTGACCGTGCTGCCGGCGCTGCTGTCGCTGCTGGGCGAGCGGGTCGAGAAGGGGCGCGTGCTGTTCCTGCGGCGGAGCGGGCGCGGCAACGGGGAGAGCAGGTTCTGGACGGCCGTGCTGCGGCGCGTGCTGGCCCGGCCCGTGGTGTCGGCCGTGGTGGCCGTGGGCGCGCTGCTCGCCGTCGCGGCTCCGGCACTGGGCATGAAGACCTCGCAGCTCACGCTGGACCAGGAGTTCGGCGACTCGCTGCCCATCGTGCAGACCTACCAGCGGCTCAACGAGGCCTTCCCCGGCGGTTCCCAGCCGGCCCAGGTGGTCGTGAAGGCCGAGGACGTCAACGCCCCCGAAGTCCGGCAGGCGTTGACCGCGTTCAAGGAGCGGGCCATCGCCTCGGGCGCCTCGCGCGGCCCGGTCGACATCAGGCTGCACGAGGACCGGAACGTCGCCCTCGTCTCCGTCCCGCTGGTCGGCGGCTCAGACCTCGACAAGGCGGGCAGGAGCCTGGAGAAGCTGCGTGACGAGGTGCGGCCCGCCACGCTGGGCAAGGTCGACGGCCTCCAGGCGCCGATCACCGGCCAGGTCGCCGGCTCGCACGACTTCAACGCCCAGCTCGTCGGCTCCGTCGTGCCGGTCTTCGTCTTCGTCGTGGTCTTCGCCTTCCTGTTGATGCTGCTGTCGTTCCGTTCGCTGACCGTCGCGATCACCTCGATCGTGCTGAACCTGCTGTCCGTGGGCGCCGCCTACGGCATCCTCGTCGCGGTCTTCCAGCACGGCTGGGGTGCGTCCCTGGTGGGCGCCCACGGCGTCGGCGCGATCGTCACCTGGCTGCCGCTGTTCCTGTTCGTGATCCTGTTCGGCCTGTCGATGGACTACCACGTCTTCGTGGTCTCCCGGATCCGCGAGGCGCGGCTGCGCGGCCGCGGCACGAAGGACGCCATCCAGCACGGTGTGGTCACCACGGCGGGTGTCGTCACCAGCGCCGCGGTCATCATGGTCGCCGTGTTCGCGATCTTCGGGACGCTGTCCATGCAGTCGATGAAGCAGATGGGCGTGGGACTGGCGGCCGCGGTGCTCATCGACGCCACGGTCATCCGCGGTGTGCTGCTGCCCGCGGTGATGTCCCTGCTGGGCGAACGCAACTGGTACCTGCCCAAGTGGCTGCACCGACTGCCGGACCTCACCCACGACGAGACGCCGGAGGCGGTCGCGGCCCCGCCCGCCCCGCCCACCCTGAGCAAGGGTGAGCGACTGGGTGTGTGAGCCCCCCTCAGTGGGCGGCGCTGGTCACCTTCGCCCGGCGGGCAGTTCGGCCTCGATGAGGTCGGCCGCCCGCCGGGTGCCGCCTTCCTGGGCCATGGCGGCCTGGACGTCCTTCAGCCGCCGGGCTGCCTCGGGGTCGTCGACGAGGGCGAGGGCGGTGGCACGCAGGGTCTCGGCTTTCGCCTCCTCCATGGGGAGGTGGCGGGCCACGCCGAGGCCCTGGAGCATGTCCGCGTTGCCGAACTGGTCGACGGCCTGCGGTACGGCGATCATCGGCGTCCCGGTGGCCATGCCCTCCTGGCTGCCCCCGGCCCCGGCGTGCGTGACGAACAGGTCGGCCTTGCGCAGGACCGCCAACTGCGGCACCCAGGAGCGCACTTCGACGTTCGTGGGGACGTCGCCGAGTTCGTCCGGGCGCACGTGCCTGCCGACCTGGAGCACCGTGTGCCAGCCCGGCAGCTCGCCGAAGGCCCTGACGCACTCCCGGTAGAAGTCGGGCTGTTTGGTGAAGGCGGAGCCGAGCGAGACGAGCACCACCTTCTCGGCCCCGGCGGGCCGCTCCCAGTCGCCCTGCGCAGAGCGGTCGCCCTGGCAGGCGCCGACGAAGCTGTAGACCTTCTCGTCGACCCGGTCGGCGTGCGGTTGCAGCGCGCGCGGGATCAGGACGATCGAGCGGTCGGGGCGGCCGACGAACGGGTCCGGGTGCTGGGTGATCCCGTTCTCCGCGAGCCACGCCTCGAAGCGGGCGTAGTAGGCCCGGCCCCGCTCCGTCTTCCGGGGCTCGGCCCACAGCGGTTCGGCGACCTCCTCCTCGTAGCCCTCCCAGGCCACGAGGTTCGGCGAGAGGGAGATCGCGGGCACGCCCCAGCGGTGGGCGAGGACGCGGGCCGGGTAGGAGGTGATGTCGTGCAGGACGAGGTCCGGCTCGTCGTCCCGGTAGGCCTCGATCAGCTGGGGCAGGGCGTGGATCGCGTCGTTCAGGAACGGCTCGACGTTGTCGAGCAGCGTGCTCCCCCAGGCGGAGGGGTCGTCGTCGGGCGAGGGCAGCGTGGAGTGCCAGGGCTTCACCTCCGCGCCGGTCTCGGCGACCTTGTCCGCGAAGACGGGCGGGATGGCGTACGTCACCCGGTGTCCGCGCGCGACGAGTTCCCGGATCACTTCGAGGCTGGGGTTCACGTGTCCGTGGGCGGCGACGGAGAACATGGCGATGTGGGTGCGAGTGGGCATGCCCCGGACCTTAGGCGAGACGATACGTCTCGTGCAAAGCGTTTTCGGTGCCTGCGGACGGACCGCCCCGGCCGGGACACCGGACACCGGCCCCGACCTGTGCGGATGCGACACTGACCCGGCGAAAGGGCGGGGCTTCGGCGCGGTTGCCGTGGCCCGGACGAGGACACGGAGGCGGACGATGGACGAGGCGCGGGCTCGGGAGGTACTGGCCGGGACAGGGGTGTTGCCCGGTCCGGCACGCGACGCGCGGCTGCTCGCCCTGGGCGAGAACGCGGTGTTCGCCGCCGGGGACCTCGTCGTCAAGGTGGGCCGGGACGCCGAGCTGTGGGACCGGGCGCGGCGCGAGCTGCGGATCGCGCTGTGGCTGGCCGAGGCCGGTGTCCCCGCGGTGCGGGCCGCCGCCACGGAGGCGATCCTCACCGAGGGGCATCCGGTGACCGTGTGGCACCGGCTGCCCGATCCGGTACGGCCCGCCGAGCCGCGGGACCTGGCCGAACTGCTACGTCTGGTCCACGCCCTGCCCGCCCCCGGCTTCGAGCTGCCGCGCCGCGAGCTGCTCGGCGGCGTGGAACGCTGGCTGCGGCTCGCGGGCGACACGATCGACCCTGCCGACGCGGCGTATCTGCGGGAGCGCCGCGACGGCTTCGCGGCGGCCGCCGCCGCGCTCACCCCGCAGCTGCCGCCGGGCCCGATCCACGGCGACGCGCTGCCGCGCAATGTCCACGTCGGTCCGGACGGGCCGGTCCTGGTCGACCTGGAGACCTTCTCCTCCGACCTGCGCGAGCACGACCTGGTGGTCATGGCCCTGTCCCGGGACCGCTACGGCCTGCCCGCCGAGGCCTACGACGCCTTCACCGGGACGTACGGCTGGGACGTACGCGAGTGGGAGGGCTGCCCGGTACTGCGCGGCGCCCGCGAGACGGCCAGCTGCGCCTGGGTCGCCCAGCACGCCCCCAGCAACCCCAAGGCACTGGCCGAGTTCGAACGCCGGGTGGCGTCCCTGCGAGACGGGGACACCACCGTACGCTGGTACCCGTTCTGACCCTTCCGCCCCGGCGCAGGACGAGCGGACGCCGGTCCGTGGGCACGACGAGCGTGACCGGAACGGCGAAGCCCGCCGCTCGGAACGCGCCCCCGGCGCCCTGGGCTCAGACCGTCTCGCCCGCCGGCTGCCGCAGCGGCCACGCGCCGTCGACCACCGCGTCCGGGTCGCCCTTGCGGCGCAGGAAGCCCTGGAAGTCCGCCGCCCAGGCGGCGTGCCACTCGATCTGGCGGCGGTGCAGCTCCGCCGGGCCGAGGGCCGCGACCTTGGAGTGGCGGCCGGCTATCGCGGCGGCCAGCCGGGCCGCCGCGAGGGCGTCGGCCGAGGCGTCGTGGGCGGCGTCCAGGACGACGCCGTACTCCGCGCAGACCGCCTCCAGGGTGCGCTTGCCCCGCCGGTAGCGGTCGGCCCAGCGGTCGATGGTGTACGGGTCGACGACCGGGCCCGGCTCCGCTCCGCCCAGGCGGTCGCTCAGGGACCGCAGTCCGTACCGGTGCAGTTCGGCGGAGAGCAGGGTCAGGTCGAAGGCCGCGTTGTACGCCACGACCGGCACGCCCGTCTTCCAGTAGCCGGTCAGGGCGTCCGCGATGGCGTCCGCGACCCGGTCGGCCGGCTCGCCCTCGGCGGCCGCGCGTTCGTTGCTGATCCCGTGCACCGCCACCGCCTCCGCCGGGATCTCCACGCCGGGATCCGCCAGCCACTCCCGGCGTCCCCTCGGCTCCCCTCCCCTGACCTCGATCACGGCCCCGGTGACGATGCGCGCCTCGCGCGGATCCGTCCCGGTCGTCTCCAGGTCGAAGCCGATCAGCAGCTCCCGGTGCCAGCCCATGGCGGCCCCCCTTCTCGGTGGTGCGTTCCCCCAGTGGCCTCCACGATCGCACGCGCCACTGACAATCCGAGGACCACGTTCCGCTTTCCGCCCGGGGACTGAGGGCGTTTCAGGACACCGGGCGCGAATCCACCCACATCAGCTCGAACTCCTCGCGATAGGCGGAGAAGAGCCCACCCTCGTCGATCTCGCCGGGTTTGACCACCTTGTTCCCGTTCCGCAGGACGAAGACGGGGGCCTCCATACCCCGACTGCGGCGCAGATAGGACTGCACGACCGCGATGCCGTCCGAGCCGTCGCCGTCGACCAGGTAGGCGGTGACGCGAGGGGTCTCGTCGTAGACCTGGATCTCGAAGGCGCCCGGGTCGCGCAGCCGGCCGCGCACCCGGCGCATATGGAGGATGTTCATCTCCACCGAGCGGCTCAGCTCGCCGCGCTTGAGCCCGAGTTCGCGCTCGCGCCGCTTCACCGCGCTGGACGCCGGGTTCAGGAACAGCAGCCGCACCCGGCAGCCGGACTCGGCGAGCCGCACCATGCGGCGGCCGGAGAAGTTCTGCACGAGCAGGTTCAGGCCGATGCCGATGACGTCCAGGCGGCGGGCGCCGCCGAAGATGTCCTCGGCCGGGAACTGGCGCAGCAGCCGCACCCGGTCGGGGTGCACCGCGACCACGTCGGCGTACCGGTCGCCGACGAGGTCCTCGACCGCGTCGACCGGCAGCCGCCGGGCGGAGGGCACGTCGCCGCCGGTGCCGAGGATGTCGAGCAGCCGCGCGGAGGCCCGCTCGGCCTGGCTGAGCACCGTCTCGGACAGGGCCCGGTTGCGGGAGACGACGTTGCGGGCCACCTCCAGCTCGTCCAGGGCGAGTTCGACGTCCCGGCGCTCGTCTATGTAGGGCGCGAAGCACGGCCAGTGCTGCACCACCAGCTCACGCAGTTGCGGCAGGGTGAGGAAGCTGATCACGTTGTCGTCGGCCGGGTCGAGCAAGTAGCCCTTGCGGCGGCTGACTTCGCGTACCGCGACGGCCCGCTGCACCCACTCCTGGCCGGCCGGTCCGGCGGCGGCCACCACCCAGTCGTCGCCGTGGACGGGCTCGTAGACGGGGCGCAGCACGGCGGCCACGACGGCGCGCAGCCGCTGTTCGACGAGGTTCAGCCAGATGTAGGCGCGGCCGGCCCGCTGGGCGCGCGTGCGCACCTCGCGCCAGGCGCCCGCGTCCCAGTCCAGCTCCGGCCCGATGGCACCCGCGTCCATCGGCCTTGCCAGGGACACCGCACCGGACGGGACGTCTGCGGAGTGCCCCTCGTGACCCTCGTCACCAGGGGGCAGCTCCAGGCCTCCCGAGCCCACCCGTGCACCGCCTTCCGCTCCCCCGGGCACTCCCCGTCCCAACGATCAAGGAAGGGTACTCCGGGAGCGGCGCGCGACGCAGCCGGATGCACAGCTCCTTTCTCAACTTCCGCATGGTATTTGCCCGTTCCGGCGGGCCGGGGCCTGACGAGTGAGCTGATTCATAGCCGGTGACCGGCACCGGCCGCCGTCCGCGTCCCGGGCGGCGCGGTGGAACCCCGTGTCCGCCACCTCACCGGGTGAGTGCCGGCCCGCCCGTTGACCTGCGGGCACGCCCCGGCCTCATGGCCCACTCGGACCACCACGCCCGCCCTGTCCACTCTGTCCGCGCCATCCACGCTGTCGACAGGGGCCCTCCTCGTCCCACGGGCACCGTTCGCCCCGCCGGTTCGGCACACGGACGTGCGTCATAGGTGCTTCCCCGACTTTCCTGGAGACTCGGAGCCAAGGCGCCACCCGCGGCGCCGCACACCTGAAAGAGTCTTGTCCATGCAGGTCTGGCCTGGAGAGGCGTACCCACTCGGCGCCACGTACGACGGCGCCGGCACCAACTTCGCGGTCTTCACGGAGGCCGCGGACCGAGTAGAGCTGTGTCTGCTGCACGACGACGGCTCGGAGACGGCGGTGGAACTGCGGGAGAGCGACGCGTTCGTCCGGCACGCGTACGTGCCCGGTGTCATGCCGGGACAGCGGTACGGGTTCCGGGTGCACGGTCCCTACGTCCCGGAGCGCGGACTGCTCTGCAACTCGGCGAAGCTGCTGCTCGACCCGTACGCGCGTGCGATCAGCGGCTCGATCCGGTGGGGGGAGGAGGTGTACGGCTACCACTTCGACGACCCCGGCCGGCGCAACGACCTGGACTCGGCGCCGCACACCATGACGTCCGTCGTGGTCAACCCGTACTTCGACTGGGGCGACGACCGGCTGCCGCGCTGCGGCTACCACGAGACGGTGATCTACGAGGCCCACGTCAAGGGCCTCACCATGCGCCACCCGGGACTGCCCGAGGAGCTGCGCGGCACCTACGCGGGCCTCGCCCACCCGGCGGTCATCGACCATCTGACCGAACTCGGCGTCACCGCCCTCGAACTGATGCCCGTACACCAGTTCGTGAACGATCACCGCCTGGTCGATCTGGGCCTCAACAACTACTGGGGCTACAACACGATCGGCTTCTTCGCCCCGCACAACGCCTACGCCTCCTGGGGCGACCGCGGCCAGCAGGTCCTGGAGTTCAAGTCGGCGGTCCGGGCGCTGCACGAGGCCGGGATCGAGGTCATCCTCGACGTCGTCTACAACCACACCGCCGAGGGCAACCACCTGGGGCCGACACTGTCGTTCAAGGGCATCGACAACCCGCGCTACTACCGGCTCACCGACGACCCGCGCTACTACATGGACACCACGGGCACCGGGAACTCCCTGCTCATGCGGTCCCCGCACGTGCTCCAGCTGATCATGGACTCGCTGCGCTACTGGGTCACCGAGATGCACGTCGACGGCTTCCGCTTCGACCTGGCGGCCACCCTGGCGCGGCAGTTCCACGAGGTGGACCGGCTGTCGTCGTTCTTCGACCTGGTGCAGCAGGACCCGGTGGTCTCCCAGGTGAAGCTGATCGCCGAGCCCTGGGACGTCGGCGAGGGCGGCTACCAGGTGGGGAACTTCCCGCCGCTGTGGACCGAGTGGAACGGCAAGTACCGCGACACCGTGCGGGACCTGTGGCGCGGTGAACCGCGGGCGCTCGCCGAGTTCGCCTCCCGGCTGACCGGCTCCTCCGACCTCTACCAGGACGACGGCCGCCGCCCGCTGGCCTCGATCAACTTCGTCACCTGCCACGACGGTTTCACCCTGCACGACCTGGTGTCGTACAACGACAAGCACAACGAGGCCAACGGCGAGGACAACCGGGACGGCGAGAGCCACAACCGGTCCTGGAACTGCGGCACCGAGGGCGACAGCGACGACCCCCGGGTCCTCGAACTGCGGGCGCGGCAGACGCGGAACTTCGTCGCGACGCTGATGCTGTCCCAGGGCGTGCCCATGATCAGCCACGGTGACGAGTTCGCGCGCACCCAGCGCGGCAACAACAACGCCTACTGCCAGGACAACGAGCTGTCCTGGGTGCGCTGGCCGGAGCCCGGCGAGCAGGACGCCGAACTGCTGGACTTCGTCCGGGCGATGGCGGGGCTGCGCAGGGACCACCCGGTCCTCCGGCGGCGCCGCTTCTTCCACGGACGGCCGGTGGAGGGCACGCACGACGAGCTGTCCGACATCGCCTGGTTCACCCCCGATGGCCGGGAGATGACCCAGCAGGACTGGGACTCGGCGCGGGCCTCCGCGCTGACCGTGTTCCTCAACGGCAACGCGATCTCGGAGCCCGGCACGCGCGGGGAGCGGATCGCCGACGATTCCTTCCTGCTGCTGTTCAACGCCGCGCCGAAGCCGCTCGACTTCGCCGTGCCGGTCGATCACGGGCGCCAGTGGCAGGTGGTGGTGGACACCGCGCGCACGGACCCCGTCCCGCCGGGCACCGGCCCCAAGGTGAGTGCCGGGGAACGGCTCACCCTGACGGACCGCAGCCTGACCGTGCTGCGACGGCCCGCGTAGCGCCCGTTCCGCGCCGGGAGAGGAGCCTGCGCGGAACTCCCCCTGCGAGCCGGCGCGCCACCCCCGTCGAGGAGTCGGCGCGGCGCTCACCCATCCGGGCGAGGACGGGCACCCGCCCGGGTGGGGCCCGGGGCACATGGCGGCCGGGTGACACCAAAGGCGGCCGGAGGGGTACGTAGCTCTCCATGACATCCGAGACAGCCGAGCGTCCCGAGCCCGTCGTGCCCACGGCCACCTACCGGCTCCAGCTCCAGCCCGAGTTCCCGTTCGCGGCCGCGGAGCGGGCCGTGCCGTACCTGGCCTCGCTCGGCGTCTCGCACCTGCACCTGTCGCCCGTCCTCCAGGCAGTGCCGGGCTCCGCGCACGGCTACGACGTCGTGGACCCCACGCGGGTGCGCGACGAGCTCGGCGGCGAGGAGGGCCTGCGGGCGCTGGCGCGCACCGCGCGGGAGCACGGGCTCGGCCTGGTCGTGGACATCGTGCCGAACCACATGGCCATGGCCCCGCGGTACAACCACGCCCTGTGGGAGGTGCTGCGGGAGGGCCCCGCGTCGCCGTACGCGCGCTGGTTCGACATCGACTGGGAGGCCCAGGGCGGCAAGGTGCTGCTGCCCGTGCTCGGCCACCCGGTCGGCCGGGAGACCGGCGAACTGACAGTGGACGGCGACGTCCTGCGCTACCACGACCACGCCTTCCCGCTGCGCGAGGGCACCGGGCGGCTGCCGCTGCCCGAACTGCTGGACGCGCAGTGGTACCGGCCGGTGTGGTGGCGGCTGGCCCGTACGGAACTGAACTACCGGCGCTTCTTCAGCATCTCGGAGCTGATCGGGGTGCGGGTGGAGGACCCGGAGGTGTTCCGGGCGACCCACGCCAAGATCCTCCAGCTGCTGGCGGAGGGGGTGGTCGACGGGCTGCGCGTCGACCACCCGGACGGGCTCGCCGACCCCGACGCCTACCTCCGGCGGCTGCACGAGGCGACCGGCGGGCGCTGGACGGTCGTCGAGAAGATCCTCTCCGACGGCGAGCACCTGCCGGCCTCCTGGCCGGTCGCGGGCACCACCGGCTACGACGCCCTGCGGCACGTCGACGGCCTGTTCACCGACCCGGCCGGTGCGGGCGAACTGGTCGAGCGCTACCGGCGGTTCGCTGCTCCGCGCGAGGACAGCGGCGGCGACTGGGAGGCGACGGTACGGCGGGCGGCGTACACGGTGATCACGCACGAGCTGGCCGCCGAGACGGAGCGGCTGACCCGGGTGGCGAGCCGGGTGTGCGCCACCTCCCCGGACCCGGCGCTGCGCGACCGCGCGCCTTGGGCGCTGCGCACCGCGCTGCGGGAGTTGCTGGTCCGCCTCCGCGTCTACCGGCCCTACGCCTCCGTGGACCCGGCGTCCGTGGTCACCGAGCAGGCCGCCGAGGAGGCCCGGCTCGCCTTCGTGGTGCCGGAGGAGGGCGAGGCCGTCGACGTGGTGCGCGACCTGGTCGTCGGACGGGCCGGATCCGGGCCCGGCGCCGTGGAGTTCCGCACCCGGTTCGCGCAGGCCGCCTCCGCGCTGCGCGCCAAGTCCGTGGAGGACACCGCCTATTACCGGTACGTGCCGCTGCTGTCGGCCAACGAGGTGGGCGGCGACCCAGGACACCCGGCGGTGTCCCCGGAAGGCTTCCACGCGTACTGCGCCCGGGTGCAGCGCGACTGGCCGGTCACCGGGACCGTGGTCTGCACGCACGACACCAAGCGCAGCGCCGACGTCCGGGGGGCGCTGGCCGTGCTCACCGAGTGCCCGCGCGTCTGGGCGGACCTGCTGGACGAGGTGACCGGCGGCGGGGAGGGCGTGCCGGACGCGCAACTGGCGTGGGCGGCCTGGCAGACGGTGTTCGGCCTCGGCCCGGCGGACGGGGAACGCGTGCGGCAGGCGCTGCTGAAGCATGTGCGGGAGGCGGGCCTCCGCACGAGCTGGACCGAGCAGCGGCCCGCCTACGAGGAGGCGGTGGCGCGGTTCGTCGACGAGGGGCCGTGCGGGGCGCCGGCGGGGCCGGTGACCGCCCTGCGCACCGCGCTCGAACCGCATATCCGGGCGAACGTCCTGGGCACGGCGCTGGTGCACCTGACGATGCCCGGCGTGCCCGACGTGTACCAGGGCACGGAGGCCGAGTACCGGGCCCTGGTCGACCCGGACAACCGGCGCCCGGTGCGGTTCCCGCCCGCCGACGCGGGAGACAAAGACGCGGTGACGGTGGCGGCGCTGCGGCTGCGCGCCCGCCGGCCGGAGGTGTTCGGCCCGGCGGCGACGTACGCTCCGCTGCTCGCCGAGGGGACGGCGGCGGCCCACTGTGCGGCGTTCGAGCGCTCCGAGGAGGTGGTCACGGCCGTGACCCGGCTGTCGCTGCGCCTGGCGGAGGCGGGCGGCTGGCGGGACACCCGGCTGCCCCTGCCGCCGGGCCGGTGGTCCGACGCGCTGGCCCCGGGGCGGGAGTTCGAGGGGCACGTGCTCGTGGCGGAGCTCTTCGAGCGGCTGCCGGTGGCACTGCTGGAGCGTGCTTGACAGGACTCGGCGTCCGTGGGGTACTGCGGATGCGAAGCCGGGAGGACAGGTCGGGGGTGAGTCTCCTGCCGGATCTGCGCTACCCCAGTGTTCCCGAACTGGTCGCCACCGCCCGTGCGCTGGCCGCGTACCGGCCGGACCGGTGCGTGCTGAGGCAGGTCGGCCACTCCCGCGCGGGACGGCCGCTGCACCTGCTGTCCGTCGGGCACGCCCGGCGGGCGGTGCTGGTGGTCGCCGGCGCCCACGCCAACGAGCCCACCGGCGGCTCCACCCTCCTCGCCGTCGCGCACCGCGTGCTGCGCGAGGAGCGGTTGCGGGCGGACACCTCCTGGCACTTCCTGCTGTGCGCGGACCCGGACGGGGCGAGTCTGCACGTCACTCCGGCCCCGCGCAGCCTGCTCGACTACCACCTCGGGTTCTTCCGGCCCGCCGGGCCCGAGCAGCCGGAGTGGTCGCCCTCGGTGCTGCCGCCCGACCGGCTGCCACCGGAGACGCGGGCGCTGACCGGGGTCATCGACGAGCTGCGGCCCTACCTCCAGGTGACGCTGCACGGCACCGAACTGGGCGGCAGCTGGGTGCAGTTGACCCGGGACGTGCCCGGGCTCGCCGAGCCGTTCGGCAAGTCGGCGGCACAGCTGCACATCCCGGTGGAGACGGGTGCCTCGGACGCGGCGGGCTGGCCGGTCTCGGGGCCCGGGGTGCGGGTGATGCCGGGGCCCGGCGCGGGCCCGGCGTATCCGAGCATGCCGGACGACGCGCGGCACAGCACCTGGTTCCGCCCGCACCGGTACGGCGGCATGACCGCGATCGTGGAGGTGCCGATGTGGGCGAGCGACCTGGTGGACGATCCCGCGCCGCATCCCGCCCCGGCGGCGGCGATACGGCGGCTCGCGCACCGGCTGCTGCGGGACGCGCGGGAGGTGGAGCTGGTCCTCACCGACGCGCTGCCGCGCCTGCACGGGGTCGACGGGCCGCTGTTGCGGGCGGCGAAGTGGGGGCTGAGCCTGGTGCCGGGACTGGCCGCGGACTGGATCCACACCCCGCCCGCGGACACCACGATGGCCTACGTCGGCAGCGTGGACGCGTTCGGGCGCCGCCTGCCGCTGCGGGCCGCGGCGATGCTCCTGCGGACCCTGCGCGAGACCGACGACCGCGCCGCCCCGGACCTGGAACACCTCGTGACCACCTGGAGCGAGTCCTTCGCCCACCGCTTCCATGCCCGCTGGGTCCCCCTGGAACACCAGGTGGAACACCAGAGCCGCACAGTAGTCACCACAGCCGACCAGGCCCGCACGTGACCCGCGGGCCGCGCCGCACGCACGGAAGCGGCACGCCCCCTCAACCCCGCCCCTGGGTACGCGCGCGTGTCGGGCGCGCGATTGATGGTCCAAACGCCGTGCGTCGGGCTTCAGTTACTCATGGCGAAGACGGCGCCCGTTCGGGCGTTCAGTTCGCAGGTGTTGGAGAAGGTTTCCGTGTAGTCGATCGGCCGGCCGTGCCACTGGCCGCGGGCGTGGGCCGTTGCGGGGGCGTAGATCATCGGGCAGAGGACGTCCCGGTGGGGGATGCCGTGGATGTCGCCGCCGGAGGAGCGGAGCTGGGTGCAGGCGTCGGCCGCGTGGGCGTGGCCCCGGGGCGGGTCGCACAGGAGCAGGGCGCCGCGGACGTCGCCGGAGCGCTCGTCGCCGTGGGTGACCGTGACGTAGAGCCAGTCGGACTGGCCGGTGTGCCGGTGGGCGGCCGTGGCCGGGGCGGCGCCGGCGAGCAGGAGTGCGGCCGCCGCCGTCAGGCCGCGCCGTAGGCGGGCCGTGACCGTCTTGGTGAGGTGGGTCATTCCCGGTGTATCGGCACGGCCGCTCGCGTGCCCCACCCCGGCTCACCCGATCGTGAGCGCACGCGCGCGTGCCGCCCGGCGAGTTCGCACACGGCCAGCACCACCCGTGTCTGGTACTCGGCCTGCCGGGCGACCGGTATCCAGCGCGCCCGCAGGTTGTCGCGGTAGTCGGCGCACCCCTGCTCGATGAACCGGTCCAGTTCGGGCAGGACGCCGGCCCGGTCGTACCCGGCACCGCGCACGAGCCGGTGCAGCAGTCCGGCGGTGCGCAGTGCCAGCCGCCGCCCCGCGATGCGCAGCGCGGCCAGGTGGGCGTTGGTCAGCGGCGGGAGCGGGCGCAGCGTGCCGTCGTCGGTGTCGGGGTCCCACGCGTCGGCGAGCCCGGGACAGACCAGGAGGTAGTCGTCCACCGGCGCGAGCAGCCGGTCCGCGTCCGGCACGTCGGCCAGGTGCGGCCGGACCCGCTCCAGCAGCCGCTCCATGAGCCGGATGTCCTCGCGCAGGGCGCGGCTGACGGCGCGCAGCACGCCGTCCGGGTCCGCGGGCGCCGAGCCGTCGGACACGGCGTCCACCCCCCACATGGGCGCCTCGACGACGGCGGTCACGGTGCCGTGCCGCTGCGGGTGGAACCATGTCGACTCCACCGCCGCCTCGGTGATGGCGGCGGCCAGGCCGCCCCGGCGCGGCGGCGGGATCCGGTAGACGGCGGGCCCCAGACGCGGCCAGTACAGGGGGTCGTACGCGCCGAGTTCGCGCGGGATGCCGAGCCGGGCCGCGGCTTGGC
Organism: Streptomyces sp. NPDC093064; assembly: GCF_044754605.1. NCBI lineage: Bacteria > Bacillati > Actinomycetota > Actinomycetes > Kitasatosporales > Streptomycetaceae > Streptomyces > Streptomyces sp. NPDC093064. Next base: position 31,770 of record NZ_JBIVPK010000010.1, on the reverse strand, counting down.
CGACACGCCGTGCGAGGCCGGGCAGTTCCCGGGTCACCTCGACGAAGCCGCCGCCGACGTCGACGCCGTGCAGCGAGCACTGCACGAAGGGCCGCAGCTCGTCCTGGAGTTCGAGCAGCGCCCGGGTCTCCGGCAGTGCGGCGGCCGCGGCGCCGTCGGGCAGCCACTCCGGCTGCTCCAGGAACCCGGGCCGGAAGAAGTCCCGGAAGTAGTGGCCGAGGTCGTAAGGCCCCCCGAGCCAGCCTTCGTTGCGCCGTGAGCCGTCGGGGTCGAGGCACAGCAGCAGGTTCCAGGTGACGTCGGTGTCGGCGCCGCCGCGTCCGGCCAGCACGCGTTCGGCCAGCCTCAGTACGGTGGCGCCGCCCACGGGCTCGTTGGCGTGCGGTCCGGCGACCACGAGGGCCTGGCGGCTGCCGTGGCCGACGGAGAGCAGCCACAGGGGCAGGCCCCCACGGGAGGCGCCGACGCGGCGCAGCCGGGCGTCCCGGGGCCGGCGGGCGACGAGTGCGGCGGCGTGTGCGCCCAGCTCGTCCACGGACGGATAGTGCGGGAGTGGCGGCAGGGCACACCTCCACAGTGCGGCGCCGACGCTTCACCACATGTACATGGCGTACACACAGTCAGTCACGACTTGTCGGATACGTCAACACCAGCGTCCGAAAAAGGACTTGACCCGCCGTATCGGATGAGCCGGGGCCAGCGGCGGCGGTGCGGCTCAGTTCGCGTAGAGCCGGAAGGCCACCTGCCCGAACCCGACCTGGTCGCCCTCGCGCACGACGGCCGCGCCGACCACGCGCCGCCCGTTGACGGTCGTGCCGTTGGTCGAGCCCAGGTCCCGCAGCACCCACATCCCGCCCTGGTGGCGCAATTCGGCGTGCACGCGGGAGACCGTCTCGTGGGTCAGCCGCAGACCGCTGGCCGGATCGCGCCCAATGCGCAACGGGTGACCGCTGCCGGGAAAGGGCAGCAGCAATTTGGGCAGCCGCTCGGCCTGCCAGGCCCGGCGCAGCCGTACGCTGAAACCGGACACCGCCTCGACCGTGCCGAACACCAGCCGGGACACGCGCCCCTCGGTGCGCAGATCGGAGGTGAGCGCGGCGAGTTCGTCCGGCCGGCGGGCGGCCAGGGCCAGCTCCATCCGCCGTACGAACGTGTCGTGCGACAGCCGGCCCATCGCGACGCCGTCACGGAGCACCTTCAGCGCCTTGTCGCGCTGCGCGTCGGAGAGCCGCGCGGGGTACGTGTGGGGCTCGAAGGACGACGTCACGTTGGTGATTGTCGGTCAGTCGACCCCGCGTGTCCAGCTACCACGGAGACACACACCAGCCACGTGGATCCGGCGACACCCGCCGTAAAAGGGGGAATTCAAAAGCGGATTGATCTCTTGTGGCGCACCATGGACAGGCTACGTCACGGTGAGCGAACGAAGGGGAACCGTCCGTGCAGTTCGAGGTGTGGGCACCACAGGCCGGCCGTGTGACGCTCCAGTGCGACGGCGCCACACGCGCCCTGGAGCGCGATCCGGAGCGAGAGGGGTGGTGGACCGGTGAGGCCGAGGCGCGCGACGGCTCGCGGTACGGATTCGCGCTGGACGGCGGCCCCGTGCTGCCCGATCCGCGCTCGCCGCGGCAGCCGGACGGCCCGGACGGGCTGAGCGCGGTCGTCGAGCACGCGCGGTACACATGGCGCTCCGCCGACTGGGCCGGGCGCCCGCTGCCCGGCGCGGTCCTGTACGAGCTGCACATCGGCACGTACACGCGTGAGGGCACCTTCGACGCGGCCGCCAGACGGTTGCCCCATCTGGTGGAACTGGGCGTCACCCACGTGGAGTTGATGCCCGTGTGCCCGTTCCCCGGCCGGCACGGCTGGGGCTACGACGGCGTGTCGCTGTGGGCGGTGCACGAGCCGTACGGCGGCCCCGAGGGGCTGAAGCGCTTCGTCGACCGGGCCCACGAGCTGGGCCTGGGCGTGGTCCTGGACGTGGTGCACAACCACCTGGGTCCTTCGGGCAACCACCTGCCGTGGTTCGGGCCGTACTTCACCGACACCCACCACACCCCCTGGGGCGCCGCGGTCAACCTGGACGCGCCCGGCTCGGACGAGGTGCGCCGGTTCCTGGTCGGCAGCGCGCTGGCGTGGCTGCGCGACTACCGGATCGACGGTCTGCGCCTGGACGCGGTGCACGCCCTGGTGGACACGCGCGCGTGCCACTTCCTGGAGGAGCTGTCGACGGCCGTGCACGCGCTCTCCGCCGACCTGGGCCGCCGTCCGTTCCTGATCGCGGAGTCGGACCTGAACGACCCGCGGATCATCACCCCGCGCGCGGAGGGCGGGCTCGGCCTGGACGCCCAGTGGAACGACGACTTCCACCACGCGCTGCACGCGGCGCTGACCGGCGAGTCCCAGGGCTACTACGCCGACTTCGGGCGGGCCCCGCTCGCGGCGGTCGCCAAAACGCTCACCGGCGGCTACTTCCACGACGGGACGTACTCCGGCTTCCGGGGCCGCCACCACGGCCGCCCGCTGGACCGCACCCGGGTGGCCGGGCACCGGCTGCTCGGCTGCAGCCAGACCCACGACCAGGTCGGCAACCGCGCCCGGGGCGACCGCCTGTCCACGCTGCTCGCCGGCTCCCCCGGGCTGCTGGCCTGCGCGGCCACGCTGACGCTGACCGCGCCGTTCACGCCGATGCTGTTCATGGGCGAGGAGTGGGCGGCCGGCACGCCGTGGCAGTACTTCACCGACCACACCGACCCGGAACTCGCGGAGGCGGTGCGACGGGGCCGGCGGCGGGAGTTCGCCGAGCACGGCTGGGCGGAGGAGGACGTGCCCGACCCGCAGGACCCGGCGACCCGCGACCGCTCCTGCCTGGACTGGTCCGAGCCGGAGCGCGAGCCGCACGCGCGCGTGCTGGCCTGGTACCGCCGGCTGACCGCCCTGCGGCACGAGCAGCCCGACCTCACCGACCCCGACCTCGCCGACACCAAGGTGGCCTACGACGAGGAGGCCCGCTGGTTCGCCTTCCGGCGCGGGGACGTGCTGGTGGCGCTCAACCTCGCCAAGGAGCCTGCACAGATCCCTCTCGGCAACCGCCCCACCGAGGTGCTGGCCGCCTGGGAACCGGTCACGGCACCCGGAGCGGACGGGCTGCTCCACGTGCCCGCGGAGTCGTGCGCGGTGCTGTTGCAGCACTGAGCACGGCACCGCGCCCGGACAGCCCCTACTCCCCGGTGTCCGTGGTGTCCGCAGGGTCCTCCCGGAACTCCGTCACCCGCTCCAGCAGGATCGCCTCCCAGGCGTGGCGCAGCTGGGACCTGAGGAGCGGCAGCGGGCTGCCGTCGCGGCCGTCGAGATGTGCGGCGAGGCGGATCACGGTGTCGCAGCGGGCCAGCCACAGACCGCGCAGGCAGGGCCGGGCGCTGTAGCCGGCGAGGGTGGCGGCGCGCACCGCGGCGGGGGAACCGACGGCGACGGCGACGCCGGCGATGTCCTCGGCCGGGTCGCCGACCACGGCGTCGGTCCAGTCGAGGACCCCGCGCACCCGGCCGTCGGCGCTCACCACCAGGTGCTCGCCCTTGAGGTCGTGGTGGATGAGCACGGCGGTGCCGGGCTGGGCGGCGAGCTGGGCCGCGGCGGGCGCGGTGAGCTGGGCCATCCGCGCGGGGTCGAACTCGTCGGCGGCGCCGAGGCGTTCGGCGGCGTGCACGGCCATGCGTCGCAGCGCCTCCAGGGAGCGCGGCGCCGTGCGCGGGACGCCGAGGGCCTGGGCCTGCCGGGTGGGGACCTCGCGCAGCCCGGTGAACAGCCCGGCCAGGTCGTCCTCGCCGACGGCGGAGACGTCGTGCTCGCCGGCCGAGCCGCCGGTGATCCGGGTGTCCAGCGTGTACGTCAGCCCTGGCGCCCACTCGCCGCGCGCGACGCTGGCCGGGACGGCGACCGGAAGGTGCGGGCGGACCAGTTCGCGCAGCCGCAGTTCGCGGCGCTGGCGCTCGGCGGCCTCACGGTCGGGCGCCAGGCGCAGCACATGGCGGGCGCCGACCCACCAGGTGGAGTGCTCGCCGCCCTCGGCGACGGGCCGGATCTCGGGTCCGGGGGCGGTGTCCGAGCCGTCCTTGAGCAGGGTGCGGACCAGTCTGCGGACGGTGTCCGCGGTGGGTGTCGGTGCCTGGGTCATCGTCGCGCCGTGTGGTTGCGGTTGCGGGGTGGGGACTGCCGGTGGTCAGTCCACTATGACCATCTCCCGGGTCGTGTCGTTGAGGCGACGGCCCCCGTCCTCGGTCACGGTGACGATGTCCTCGATACGCACCCCGAAGCGGCCGGGCAGGTAGATGCCGGGCTCCACGGAGAAGCACATGCCGGGTACGAGGGGCTGCTCCTCGCCCTCGATCATGTAGGGCGGCTCGTGCGTGGTGACGCCGATGCCGTGGCCGGTGCGGTGGATGAAGAACTCGCCGTACCCGGCCCGGGTGATGACCGCGCGGGCGGCGCGGTCGACCTCCTGGCAGGAGACGCCGGGGCGCACCGCCCGGAAGCCTGCCTCCTGGGCCTCACGGACGATGTCGTGCACCCGCCGCTCCTCGTCGGTCGGCTCGCCGACGTGCACGGTGCGGGTGGTGTCGGAGCCGTAGCCGTCCTTGAGGCCGCCGAAGTCGAGGACGACCATGTCGCCGCGCTCGATGACGCGGTCGCCCACCTCGTGGTGCGGGTTGGCGCCGTTGGGGCCGGAGCCGACGATGGTGAAGTCGACCTGGGAGTGCCCGAAGCGCCGCAGCAGGCCGGCGAGGTCGGCGGCGACCTCGGATTCGCGGCGGCCGGAGAACCGCACCTTCCGGATCTCCTCGAACGCGGCGTCGGCGGCCGAGCCCGCCGCCGCGAGCAGTTCCACCTCGGCCGCGTCCTTCACCGCGCGCAGCATGGGCAGGGCCTCGGTGAGGGAGGCGTAGGAGGTCTTGGGCAGCGCCTGTTGCAGGGCGAGCAGGTGCATGGCCCAGGTGTTGTCGCTGATGCCGAACCGGCCGCGGTCGTCGAGGAGGGCCGCGGTGACGGCGTAGGGGTCGGTGCCGTCCGTCCAGTCGCGCAGGGCCAGTGCGGACGCGCCGGACGCCTTGGCGGCGTCCGGGGCCTCCAGTGTGGGGACGACGAGGACGGGTTCGCGTCCGGCGGCGAGGACGAGCAGCGTGAGCCGCTCGGTGACGGCGGTGGGCGCGTACCCGGTCAGCCACACCAGGTCCGGCCCCGGCGCCACCAGCAGTCCGGCCAGCCCGGCATCGGCCGCCGCGCGGGCGGCGCGTTCCAGCCGGGCCCTGTAGTCGTCGGCGGTGAAGGGCGCGAGCGCGATGCCGGTCATCCCGGGCCTCCATATGCGGCTGAAACGGTGAGGAAGGCTACGGGCAGCATCCTGCCCGGCCACGCCGTGCGACGCGAGCCGGTTGACGATCTCGACCACACGATGCCCGGGGTGACGGTCAGCTGCTGGTGGCCGCCGTTGGCGTGGCGCACGGTGAGGACCACCGCCTGCCCCGGGCGGGACCCGGCGACCGCGCGGGCCAGGTCCGCCGCCGTGTCGACCCGGGTTCCGCCGAAGACGAGCAGTACGTCGCCGCGGATCAGGCCCGCCACGTACCCGGGGCCGGGGACGTGGATGCCGACCACCCGGGCTCCGGGCTTGCCGTCGTCCACCACCTCCACGCCCAGCGTCGGACGCACCGGCACCGGCACCGGCACGGGCGCGGCCGGCGGTGTCGCGGGCGCGGAGGCGGGCGCCGGATCCGTGCGCCCCCGGGTGCCGGCCTGCCGCTGCGGCTCGGCGGGGGCAGGCCTGCTCGTGCCGATCACCGTGAGGCCCACCGTGCCGAGGCCTACCCCGGACAGGACCAGGACTATCGCGGCGAGCAGCCCGCACACCAGGGCCGCGAGGCGGCGGCCGCGGCGGCGCGCGGCGAGCGGGCGCCGGACCGGGCCGTGCTCGCCGCCGCCGGGCTCCTGTCCTGGCATCGGCTTGGGGCGCAACGCTGTCTGATCCATCGACCGCCTCCGGCTGGCGCTGTTCGGTGGGCGGTCAGCCCACGGGGAGGGCGGGGGCGGGCGGGCGGTCCGGGAGGAAGGCGTGGGCCCGGCGGCCCAGCCACTCCGCCTTGTAGCGGTCGACGCTCCGGTGCCAGTTGAGGATGCCCGCCATCCAGTTCTGGAGGTCGGCGACATAGCCGAGCATGGCCGTGCACCCCTCCTCGGACAGCTCGAAGTCGTCGTAGACGACGGGGAGTTCGCGGGCGACGACGTGCTCGAACTGGCGCATGCGCTGGTTCGTCATGTCCTGGACGACCTTGAGCGCGGCCGGGTAGTCGATACCGAAGAAGTGCTGTACGACCAGGATCGCGTTGTGGATCTCGCCCTCGTACTCGATCTCCTTCTGGTACGAGAAGACGTCGTTCAGCAGGCAGGCGTAGTCGACGGCCGCGTTCTCCAGGGAGCGGACCGCGCCGCTGCGGTAGACCTCCGCGGGAATGGCCGGGCCGTATCCCATCCGGCACAGGCTCAGGGTGAGGTCGGAGCCGAAGGTGGCGCGCCGCATCTCCAGGTAGTCGACCGGGTCGGGGACGCGGTTCTGGAGCTGGTTGGACAGCTCCCACACCCAGCTCTCGGTCATCGAGTCGATCGCGTGCTTCAGGGTGCGCCGCTGGTCGGGGGTCATCTCCGCGGTGGTCCGCGCCCACAGGTCGGTCAGGCTCCGCTCCATGGCGTTGAGCGGGACCGGCGCCGCCTCCCCCGCCACGGGCATGCAGGCCGAGAGGCGGGCCGTGGTCGCCTTCGCGGCGACCAGGTCACGGCGGTGGCCGTACACCAGCGGGTAGTAGTCGTCGCCGTAGGTGCCGAAGGCGAGCCACTGCGCGCTCAGGTCGAGCGCCTCGGGCGTGGCGTCCGGGTCGATGCCGGCCGAGCACAGCGCCAGGTCGTAGGCGGCGAGCTTGTCCTCGTCCCACACGCCCTCCTCGAGGATGCCCATGCTGTGGCACCAGTCGACGAGGTTTCGCCGGGAGCGGTCCAGATGCGGGCTCAGCCCCAGCGGGTAGGGCATGCGGAGGTCGGGAATGCGGGACGGGCCGACCTTCTCGAAGGGCACGTGCGTGTACGCGCGCAGCCTCTCCGCCCCGGCCGCCGCGAGCAGCGCGCCCACGTCGGCCGCCGAGGTGCCGGGGCCGGCCAGTCGCTGCCAGGGGCTGGTGGACCGGGCCCGCTCGTTCATGTACCGGCTGGAGCGCATGTGCCACTCGTGGCCGCCGGACTGCCAGTCCTGGAGGCCCTTGGCGTACGCCGCCACCGCCGCGGTCTCGGCCGGAGCGAGGCCCTTCTCCAGGGCCGCCGCGGGCACTTCGGTGAGCGCGGTGTGCTCGAACTGGTGGAGGCGGGAGGTGAGGACGTCGTTGACGGAGTCGGCGGCCTCCTGGGTGGTGCACCCGAAGAAGGTCTCCAGGACCAGGACGCCGTTGCTCAGCTCCCCCTCGTCCTCGACCTCCCGCTGGTAGGAGAACAGGTCGTTGCGCAGGTGCACGGCGTCGGAGAACGTCTCCATCAGCACCCTGAGCGGCCGGGTTCCGGCGACGGCGGCGGGCACTTCGGCGGTCGCGTACTCCACCAGCCCCGCCGACCAGGGCGCGCCGCCGACCTTGCGGCGCATCTCGATGTACTCGACGGGGTTGGCGATCCGCCCCTCGTTGATGTTCGACAGCTCCCACAGGGACTCGTTCAGCAGGTGCTCGGTGGCCACCGCGAACCGGTGGCGCCAGTCGGCCGACATCGACGGCACCGTACGCGCCCACAGGTCGGCGAGACCGGCCTCGACCGGGTTGCGCGGCTCGGGGACGGGAGTCTCGAGGTCGAGGGGCATGAACAGGGGGAGCCGGTCCAGGTAGGCCTTGCCGCCCCCGCGGTCCTGGCTGCGCTTGAAGGTCTCCAGGAAGTGGTCGTCGAAGAAGAAGACCCACACGTACCAGTCGGTGATGAGCGACAGGGCGGGCCCGTCGCAGTCGGGGTGGGTGTAGGCGCAGAGCAGTCCGTAGTCGTGCGCGTCGAGGTCGGACTGCTCCCAGATCCCGGAGCCTTCCAGCATGCCCATGTCGCGCGCCCACCGCGTCGAGTGGGCGCGGGCCTCGTCGACGTTCCGGTTGAGCCGCGCGGGATACGGCATGTAGAAGTGCGGGAGTTCGAAGGGCTGCTGCGTCATGGCCGGGCCCTACCCGCGACACTCCGGCACCATCCGTACGCACCAACCCGATCACTCCATCGCGTGAATCCGCACGTGAGCGGGGTTCTCGCGCGGTGCGGCAGGCCGTCCGGCAGTCAGGTCCTGACCTGGATCAGCGCGTGCGTGCCCGCGACGCGCCAGCGCTCGCCCTCGGCGGCGTCCAGCGCGGCCTCGGTGTCCGCGTCCAGGCCGGTGATCACGTCGGACTTCAGGGTGCGCAGGGCGGCGAGGGGGCCGGGGAAGTAGCCGGTGGTGTCCGCGAACGGCGTGGTCGGGGGCCACAGCCGGTCGCCCACCAGCCGCCGGTAGTTCAGATCGCCCTTGAACACGGTCAGCGTGGCCGCGGCGAACTCCTCGCGCAGGTCGGCGGGCATGGCGCCGTAGGGCAGCGGAGCGCAGGAGAAGGGGTGTGCCCGGACCGTCAGCCGGCCGTCGGCCATCGCCGACCACAGGTGGCGCCCGTACTGCGCGGCCGCGCCGGGAGCCGTCGTCAGCCGGCGGACGGCGTCGACGACATCGGCGGTGGTGGCGTCGGAGACGTAGTACGGGTACGGCTTGACGTGCAGGACCGCCCGCCGGACGCGGCCCTGGGCGAGGAGGTGGGCGACGAGGAGGAGATCGGGGACGAGTTCGCGGCCGGCGTTGTCGGCGACCAGGCAGAGTGTGCCGGTGCCGGAGGGCGGCAGCAGCGACCAGAGGGCCGCCCTGTCGTCGGCGACCAGGGCGGGGACGGGCGGCCCGGCCTCGGCGCCGCCCGCCGACAGCCGGAAGCCGAGGTCGGCGCGGTTGCCCCAGAGCGAGCCGTGCAGCAGGGCGTCCGCGCGCTCCGCCGCCGGCTTGCCCTCCAGTTCGTCGAGCGCCGCCAGCTCCTCGTCCGTCTCCGGGGAGTCGAGTTCGGCGAGTTTGGACGGGCGGAAGGGGTCGATGCCCTGCCAGGGCCCGGGCCCGAAGTAGCCGACGGCTTCGAGGAGACGGCGGTAGAAGTAGCTCTCGGACCACAGCCACGGCACGTCGAACCAGGAGTGCCCGGCGTACCGTCCCAGGCCCCAGGCCTGCCAGCGGTCACGGTCGGGCGCGGCGGCAGGAAGGTCGTCGATCACGCCCTCGGCGCAGCTCTCCAGCAGCGCGTCCAGGGCGCGGTGCTGCTCGGGGCCGTAGGGGAAGGCGTCGCGCACCTGCCGGACGATGGCCGGGTGCCGTTCGGCCAGCACGCTGTGCGGGAAGGAACCGGGTTCGTCGCCGACGAGTACGGGCGCGGACGGGTTGGCGGGCATGCGCCTCACCGTACCCGGCGGGTCATACGACGACGATCTCCCGCTCCAGCCGGGTGGCGAGGCTCAGATAGCGGGGGCGCCGGTGCACCGGCACCAGGCCGCGGATGAGCAGGTGCCACATCTCGGTCGTCCTGCGCGGCAGCCGCGCCATGGGTTCCAGGGGCCGGCCGGCGACCCGGGTGCCGACGAAGAAGCAGACGAGGGAGTGCGCGACGGCGTGGACGTCGACGTCCTGCTGGATCTCGTACTCCTTGACGGCGCCGAGGAGTTTGCCGGTGGCGATGTCCAGCCACTCGGTGAACGGGTGCCGCAGCGGCGGGCGCACCTCGACTCCTCCGGTGGCCAGTCGCAGGCCGGCACGGATGACGGGGCCCTCCACGGTGAGGCGGGTGAGCGCGTAGGTGATGCGGATCAGGGCCTCCAGCGACGAGTGGCCCTGCTCGTCCACGCGACTGGTCACCTGCCGGGCGGCCCGGGACTGCAACTCCAGGATGGCGTGGGCCAGATCCTCCTTGGCCGCGAAGTGGAAGTACAGGGCGCCCTTGGTGACGTGTGCGTGTGCGACGATGTCGCTCAGGCTGGTCCGTTCGTAGCCGTGCCGGTCGAACAGGTCGGCGGCGGCCGTGATGATCGTCGCGCGGGTCTGTTCGGCGCGTAACTGCCTCGGCATGGACAGAACACTCCCGGGGCCGTAACGAACGGGGCGTGCCGTTTGTTTCTCACTCCGCGTACACGATAGCTCACGGCTCCGAGGCGTCCACCAGGGCCCCTTGAACCTTCCGCCGTCACCCGCGGCGCTCCGGAAACGCACGTCTTCGGCGGAAGCAGACGGGATGCGCTGTATCGGCGCCCGCCCTCACTTCCGCGCACATGTGCCGCCGCTCGCGGGCCGGTTGAACGCTTCGCGCCCGCCGCCCGTACTGGACCGCGCAGCAGTCCGTTTCCCCGCCGGCCCAGGAGACGTCTCCCGATGACCCGGACGACCGCGCCCCTCAGGCGCACCGCAGCCGCCGCGGCGGTGTCGGCCCTGCTCACGTTGTGGGCGGCCGGGCCCGCACAAGCGCACGGCGCCCCGACCGACCCGGTCAGCCGGGTGTTCGCCTGCTCGCCGGACGGGGGCGGCCGGGCCGGTTCGGCCGCCTGCCGGGCGGCCGTCGCCGCGAACGGCGCCCCCTTCACCTCGTGGGACAACCTGCGGGTGGCGAACGTGGGTGGCCGCGACCGCCAGGTCGTCCCCGACGGAAAGCTGTGCAGCGGAGGACTGCCCGCGTACAAGGGCCTCGACCTCGCCCGCGCCGACTGGCCGTCGACCCGTCTGGTGCCGGGCGCGCGGCTCACGATGTCGTACGCCTCGACGATCCCGCACGAGGGCACGTTCAAGCTCTATCTGACCAGGCAGGGTTACGACCCGGCGAAGCCGCTGACCTGGTCGGACCTGCCCGCCCAGCCCTTCGCCGAGGTCAAGGACCCGCCGCTGACGGGCGGCGCGTACCGCATCGGGGCGACGCTGCCCGCCGACCGGACGGGCCGTCATGTGCTGTTCACCATCTGGCAGAACAGCAGCACCCCGGACACCTACTACTCGTGCTCGGACGTGGTGTTCGCGAAGGCGACGAACGGGACCGGCGGTACGAGCGGTTCGGGCGGCACAAGCGGAACGGCCGCACCGGCCGGACCGAGCGGCTCCGGCCGCTCGGGCGGCAGCCCGGCCGCCGGTACGCCGAAGCCGGGCACTCGGGCCCCGAGTCCGAGCCCCTCGCACGGACCGCACACGACCGCTCCGGCGCGGCAGACGCCGGACGCCGATGCCGCCCAGGCGCGTTCGGGCGCTCCCGACAGCAGCCCGGTGGCGTCCGAGACCGACGCCGGCCAGGGTCCCTCCGCGCCCCTGCTGGCGGGCGGGGCCGCCGCGGTGCTGGTGCTCACCGGGGGCGCCGCCCTCGCCCTGCGGCTGCGCGGCCGCTGAACGTCCTTGTGCCGGCCGGCGGCCGGCAGTTGCCTCACCCTCGGCCGGCTCCCGGACCGGGAGCAGCGGTGGCGTACCCGGCCGCGACGGCTTCCGGACCTCGCCGCTCGTACCGCCGGACCGCCGCCGCGAGGGCGAGTCCGTACGGTGCCAGGACGGCGGCGAGCAGAACGTAGTAGGACAGCGGAAGCCACGTCATGCCCAGCAGCGGGCCCAGCGGACTGGCCGGGAGCAGCAGCCCGACGAGCGCGAGGGCGGCCGCGGCCCGGCCGACGGGTCCGGGCAGCCGCCGCCGGCCGCCCTCGTTCCGGCCGGTGCGCAGGAGCACCATCACCAGGGCCTGGGTCAGCAGGTTCTCGGTGAACCAGGCCGAGTGGAAGACGGCCTCGTCGTTCAGCGCGTCGGGGCCCCACAGGACGAGGGCGAGGACGGCGAAGGTGGCGAAGTCCGCGACCGCGTTGAGTGCGCCGAACCCGGTGATGAACCGCAGGAAGGCGCGTGGCCGCAGCGCGGCCGGGCGGCGCAGCGCCGCCTTTCCCGGACGGTCGTGGGCGAAGGACGACTGGGCCGCGTCGAAGCAGAGGTTCTGGACGAGCACCTGCACCGGGAGCATCGGCAGGAAGGGCAGCAGCAGGCCCGCGACGAGCATCGCGATGACGTTGCCGAGGTTGGAGGAGAGCGTGACGCGCAGATAGGAGGCGATGTTGCCGCTGGCCCGCCGGCCGGCCGCCACGGCGTGGCCGATCGAGGTGAGGTCCTTGTCGGCGAGCACCACGTCGGCGCTCTCCCGGGCGATGTCGCAGGCCGCCCGCGGTGCGACGCCGACGTCGGCAGCCCGCAACGCGGGCACGTCGTTGGCGCCGTCGCCGAGGAAGCCGACGGTGTGTCCCGCGGCCCGCAGCGCGGCCACGACCCGGGCCTTGTCGTCCGGCGTGCAGCGGGCGAAGACGGTGGAACGGGCGGCGGCCGCCGCGAGGGCGCCGTCCCCGCCGGGCCCTGAGCCCACGGTGTGCACCTCCCCCACCTCGACCCCCAGGTCACGGCAGACGCGCGCCGCCGTGCCGGGGTGGTCGCCGGTGAGGATCTTCACGGTGACACCGGCCTCGGCGAGCCCGCGCAGAGCCTCGGCCGCGGTCGGCGCGAGCGCGTCGCGGAAGGCGATCAGGCCCCGGAAGATGAGGCCGCGCTCGTCGGCGGGGGTGTAGTCGCCGGTACGGGCGGGGCGTTCGGCCGTGGCGAGGGCCAGCAGCCGCAGACCGGCGTCCGCCTCGCGCGCGGCGAGCTCCCGCAGCCGCTCGCGCTCGGCGGGCTCCAGCACGCAGCGCTCCAGCACGTCCTCCACGGCGCCCCGGACGACGAGGACGTGCCTGCCGAACCGGCCCCGCACCACGGCGGTGGCCAGGCGCCGTACCGGGTCGAAGGGGACGGCCGCGACCCCGTCGTGCTCCTCGCCGACCGCTCCGGCGGCCTCCAGGAGTGCCTCGTCGAGCGCGTCCGGCGCGGGCAGTTCGGCGAGCTGGAGGGTCCACCAGGCGCCGACCGCGGCCCAGCGCAGCACCTCCGGGTCGTCGCGCCCGTCCGCGTCGAGGGCCCGTTCGACGACGGGCCGGTCCTGGGTGAGGGTGCCGGTCTTGTCGACGCAGAGCACGTCGACGGCGCCCAGGTCGTGCAGTGCGGGCAGCCGCTTGACGATGACGCCGTGCGTCCCCGCGAGCTGCCGGGTGCCGCGGGCCAGGCAGAGGGTGACGATCACCGGCAGCATCTCGGGCGTGAGCCCGACGGCCACCGCCACGGCGAAGGGCAGCGTCTCCAGGCCGCGCCCGCGCAGCGCCGCGTTCGCCATCAGCACCAGCGGCGGCGTCAGCAGCATGAACCGGATGAGCACCCAGGAGATGCCCTGCACGGAACGGTCGAATGCGCTGGGTTCCGTCCGCTCCCCGCGCCCGCGGCCCGCGGTGCCGTGGGCGGCGGCGAACCGCGTCCGCGCTCCCGTGTGCACCACCACTGCGGTGGCCGTGCCGGTGGCGACGCTGCTGCCCTGGAAGCACAGGTGCGCCTGTCCGAACGGGCCGCGTTCCCCGCGCCCCGGCTCCTCCACGGCCGCTTTGGCGACCGGGGCGGACTCGCCGGTCAGCGCGGCCTGATGCACGGTCAGCCCTCGAGCCCGCAGGAGTCGTACGTCGGCCGGTACGCGGTCGCCGGGGCCGAGGCGGAGCACGTCGCCCGGCACCAGTTCGGTGACCGGGACCTCCCGGGCGCGCGGCTGTTCCCCGCCGTCCGTCCGCCGCAGCACGGTGGCGGTGCCGGCGACCAGTTCACGCAGGGCGGCCATGGACCGGTCGGCCCGGTGCTCACCGGTCGCGCGCAGCACGCAGCTGACCACGACCAGGCTGAGGATCACCGCGGCGGTGCCCCAGGAGGCGACGAGCGTGGAGACCAGGCCCAGGCAGAGCAGTACGGCCGTGAACGGGTCCCGCAGGGAGCGCACCCACAGCAGGGGCCAGGACGGGGTGCGCACCTCGGGGACCGTGTTCTCGCCGACCGCCGCCAGCCGGGCCTCCGCCTCGGCGTCGGTCAGCCCGCGCGGGCCGCTGTCGAGCTGCCGCAGTACCTGGAGGGGTGTTCCGTCGGGCGCGGCCGGGCGGGCCGCCGCGAGCTCAGAGGCCACGGAGGCGGCGCGCCGGGGCGTCGGCGGCGGCGCCCCGGTCGGTGAGCCGGGCGACCGTGAGCCGTACGACGTCGACCACGTCGGGGTCGTCGACGAAGTAGACCTGCCGCCGGCCCTCGCGGCGGGAGCGGACGAGCCCGGCGAGCTTCAGCTTGGTCAGGTGCTGGCTGACGGCGGGCAGCGCGCCGCCGACCCGCTCGGCGAGCCCGGTGACGTCGCTCTCGCCCTGGGCCAGTGCCCACACGATGTGCAGTCGGGCGGGCGAGGCGAGCAGCCCGAAGGCCGCGGCCGCCTCCGCGAGCACGTCGGCGGGCGGATCCTCGAAGCCACTGCCGGCTGCCGCCACGGTCGTCTTCCTCCTGTTCGGGCACGCGTGCGCGCCTGCACGCCTGGTACGAGTCGCACCAGTCTAGGCGGCCCGGTACGAACGGGACCCGCCGGAACTCGTCCCCGGAACTTATCCGTCGCTCCGTTAGTTTCTACGTTGCTGTAGATGCAGCACGGAACGTGTCAGGCCACCCGACACCACACTTGGAGAGCACATGGCCCTGTGGGACCGCATCAAGGACTCCGCGACGCAGATGCAGACCCAGCTCGTGGCGAAGAAGAACGACCTGAAGAGCGGTGCCTTCCGGGACGCGAGCATGGCGATGTGCGCCCTCGTGGCCGCCGCCGACGGCACCGTCGACCCTTCGGAGCGCCAGCGTGTCGCGCAACTGATCGCCACCAACGAGGTGCTGCAGAACTTCCCCGCGGACGATCTGCGCCGCCGCTTCGAGGAGAACCTGAACAGGCTGACCGCGGACTTCGACTTCGGCAAGGTCAGCGTGTTGCAGGAGATCGCCAAGGCGAAGAAGAAGCCCGCCGAGGCCCGCGCCGTCGTCCAGATCGGCATCGTCATCGGCGGCGCGGACGGCGACTTCGACAAGACCGAGCAGGCCATGGTGCGCGAGGCCTGCTTCGCCCTGGGGCTGCCGCCGCACGAGTTCGACCTCTGAGCCGGCGGGTCCTCGAGCGCCCCGGGTGCCGGACGGTCGTCCGTCCGGCACCCGGCGAGCGAGCGGTGCCACGGCCCCGCGGGCCGTGTCCCCACCGCGGTGGATCAGCCGAGGCCCGCGGACTTCAGCCAGGCCTTGGCCACGTCGAGCGGGTCCTTGTTCTGCGACTGCACCTGGGTGTCCAGGTCCAGCAGGGTGGCCGTGTCCAGCTTGGCGGAGACCGCGTTGAGCGCGTCGACGCCCTTCTGGTCCAGGCCGGACTTGTACACCAGCGGCTGGACGTTCTCGAAGCCGAAGAGGTTCTTCGGGTCCTGGAGGACGACGAACTTCTCCTTGGCGATGGTCGGATCCGTGGTGAACACGTCGGCGACCTGCACGGTGTTCTTCTTCAGCGCCGCCTGGGTCAGCGGGCCGCCCGCGTCCAGCGCCTTGAAGGACTTGAACTCCAGCCCGTACTCGGACTTCAGGCCCTTCAGGCCCTGGTGCCGGGCCTGGAACTCCGGCGACCCGCCGATGACCAGGTCCTTGGCAGCGTCCTTGAGGTCCGCGATGGAGGACTTCTCGGTGAGGCCGTACTTCTTCGCCGTCGCGGCGTTGACGGTGACGGAGTCCTTGTCCTCCGCGAGCGCCGGCTCCAGCAGCGTCAGCCCGGAGTCGAGCTTGGCGCTGATGGCGGCCGTCGTCGCCTCGACCGTCTTCGGGGCGGCCTTGGAGTCGAGATAGGCCAGCAGCGCCCCGTTGTACTCGGGCAGCACGGTGATCGAGCCGTTCTTGAGCAGACCGTAGGTGGTCTCGCGGCTGCCGATGTTGGGCTTGTACTCGACCTTGACGCCCTTGGCCTTCAGGGCCTCGCCGTAGATGTCGGCGATCAGGATGCTCTCGGCGAAGTTGTTGGAGCCGACGACGACCGTGCCGCCGGCCGCACGGCCCTCCGCGAGCGGGTCCTTGCCGGAGGAGCCGCCGGACGAACACCCCGCGAGAAGCGCCGCGGTGGCGGCGAGTGCGACGGCGGCCGCCCCGAAGTGGCTCTTGCTGGACTTGGTGCTCTTCGTGTTGGAAGTCACAATTCCTGTTCCCGGCTGAGAGGTTGTTCGGGCGCATGGCAGCGGCGGCAACACGCGGGGTGCGATTGCCGCGGTTTGATCCAATCCAGCGGCTTCTTCGTCAGTCAAGAGGCGCCGGGTCACCGATCGGCTTCGATGCGTGGCAGGTGGTGAGGACGGAGGGCGCCCGGCGAGGCCGGGGATCCGCCCCGGCGTCGGGGTGCCGCTCCGCCGCCCGCGGTCAGCCGCCATGGCGCACCCCGGGCGACACCGTCACCCGCGCGACCGCCCAGAACACGGCGAGCGTCGCCAGCGCCATCACGGCGACCAGCGCGGCCCCGCCCACGACCTTCTCGTAGTCGTGCTGGTAGAGGCCGTCGACGATGTACCGGCCGAGGCCGCCGAGACTGACGTACGCGGCGATGGTGGCCGTGGAGACGATCTGGATGGCCGCCGAGCGCAGTCCGCTGAGGATCAGCGGGAGGGCGACGGGCAGTTCGACCTGGAACAGGACACGCGACTCGGCCATGCCCATGCCGCGGGCGGCGTCCACCGGCGAGGGATCGACGGAGCGCATCGCCTCGTAGGTCGTGATCAGGATCGGCGGGACGGCGAGGACGACCAGCGGGATCATCACGGGGATCTTGCCGAAGCCGAGCAGGATCACCATCAGCACCAGCAGGCCGAAGCTGGGCAGCGCCCGCCCGGCGGTGGCGATCAGGGCGAGGGCGTTGCCGCCGCGCCCGTAGTGCCCGGTGAGCAGGCCGACCGGCAGGCCGATGACGGCGGCCAGACCCAGGGCCATCAGGGAGTACTGGATGTGCTCGACGAGGCGGGTCGGGATGCCGTCGTAGCCCTTCCAGTGGGAGGCGTCGCTGAAGAAGGCGTTGATGAAGTGCAGTACGTTCACCGGGCTGCGTCCTCCAGTGCGGGCGTGGCCGGTTCGGGCCGGGCCTCGGCGTCCGTGATGGTGCTGCGGTGGGTGCCGCGTGGCATCCAGGGGGTCAGCAGCAGGCGGACGAGGACGAGCAGGGCGTCGACGACGACCGCCAGGGCCGCAGTGGTGAGGACGGAGTTCCAGGCGAGTTCGGGTCGGTTGTAGATCTGCGCGTCGTGGAGCAGATTGCCGAGGGCGCCCTGGTTGCCGATCAGCATCCCGACGCTGACGAGCGAGATGCTGGAGACGGCGGCCACCCGCAGCCCCGCGATGATGGCGGGCACCGCGATCGGCAACTGCACCTGGAGATACCGGCGTACCGGTCCCAGGCCCATGGCGGTGGCCGCGGCCAGTGTTTCCTGCGGCACCGAGCGGACGCCGTCGACGATCGCCGGGACGAGCACGACGAGGCTGTAGACGGCGAGCGGGATCATCACGGTGAGCTCGGTCTGGCCGGTGTAGTCGATGAGGACGACGAAGAACGCCAGCGACGGGATCGCGTACAGCACGGTCGTCAGGCCCAGCACGGGCGGGTACAGCCAGCGGAACCGCACGCACAGCTGGGCGAGGGGCAGGGCGGCGACGAGACCGGCCAGCACCGGCAGCAGGGCCTCGCGCAGGTGCAGTCCGATCAGGCCGAACCAGCTGTGCTGAAGGTCGCTCGGAATATCGAAGAAACGGTTCATCCGGCGACCCCGGCCTCGGCGCCGGCTTCCGCTCCGGCGTCGGCCTCCGTCCCGGTACGCCCCTCGGCGTGGGCGCTGCGGATCGCCTCGCCGATGGTCTGCTGCGAGACGACGCCGACCGCGCGGCCGGTGCCGTCCACGGCGACCGCCCAGCCGGTCGGCGAGAGCACGGCGCCGTCGAGGGCGGCGCGCAGCGAATCGCTGCCGTACTCGAAGGGCCGTCCGTGGGACAGGAGCCGTGCGCCGTCGAGGGGGCCGTCGGCCAGCGCGCCCGGCTCGCTCCAGCCGAGGGGTCTGCCGTCCGGGTCGGTGACGAGGAGGTAGGGCACGTCGGGGGTGGCGCGAGCGGCGATCTGCTCGGCGGTGGAGTCGGCGGTGACGATCGGGGTCTTCGTCAGCTCCAGCCCGCCGGAGGCGAAGAAGGACAGCCGGCGGATGCCGCGGTCGATACCGAGGAAGTCCTCGACGAAGTCGTCCGCGGGCGCGGAGAGCAGTTCGGCGGGCGGGGCGTACTGGGCGAGCCGGCCGCCGGTGCGCAGGACCGCGACCATCGTGCCGATCTTGACGGCCTCGTCGATGTCGTGCGTGACGAAGACGATGGTCTTGCCCAACTCTTCCTGGATCCGGAGCAGTTCGTCCTGGAGGCCCTTGCGCACCACCGGGTCCACGGCGGAGAACGGCTCGTCCATCAGCAGGACCGGCGGATCGGCGGCGAGCGCCCGCGCCACGCCGACGCGCTGCTGCTGGCCGCCGGAGAGCTGGTAGGGGTAGCGCTTGGCGAGCGTGGTGTCGAGACCGACCCGCTCCATCAGCTCCGCCGCCCGCGCCCGCGCCTTCTGCCTGCTCCAGCCGAGCAGGCGGGGCACGGTCGCGATGTTGTCGACGATGGTGCGGTGCTGGAAGAGCCCCGCGTTCTGGATGACGTACCCCATCGACCGGCGCAGGGTGTTGACGGGCTGGTCCTGGATGTCGACGCCGTCGAGGAGGATGGTGCCCCCGGTCGGCTCCACCATCCGGTTGATCATGCGCAGAGTGGTGGTCTTGCCACATCCCGATGGTCCGACGAGGACGGTGATCGAGCGGTCCGGTATGTCGAGCGAGAGCCGGTCGACAGCGAGCGTGCCGTCCGGATACCGCTTGGTGACTGAATCTATCCGTATCAAAACGCCGAATACCCTTCGGGTCTGGCAGGAGCTGTCCGCTCTCCGCCAAGGTCGCGCGGGCCGTTGCGGGAAGAGTCCGAGCACCTCGTGACGTGCGACGTCCGCACGCGACACCCCCGTCCCCCGTAACCGCTCTGTGCGCAAGCTGTGAGTCCCCGGTGCGTGGGACCGCCCGACCGGACGGCTCCCAGGCCCCGAGGCGCCTTTCGACACCCACGCCTACCCAGCATTGCGTCCGCGACACCGGCCGATTTGATCCGCCCCACGCGCACCGTGCCACCGCCGTCGGCCGCCCCGGCGCCCCGGCAAGGGGCGGGGGCGGGCCCGTGAAGGCCCGTCCCCTGGACGGGTGCGGCCGGGGCCGGGTCAGGTCCGACCGGGGCCGCCACCGCCGAAGGATCCGCTGCTGCCCGGGTGCCAGCGCCGCCGGTGCTGGTCCTGGCTGCGGCGGGTTCCGGTGGCGTGCAGCTCATAGGGCATGAGCCGCTCCCCGTCGTCCACATGGAGCTCGTCGAGCTCCCGCATCTCCCTGATCTCGTGGACGGCGCCGGTGACCGGCAGGTGCGGCTGCTCCGCCTCGGTCGGCCGGTCCGGCTCGCGGCGCATCACACCGATACCCATGCCGACGGCCCACACCAAGGCGATCACGATGACGAGTCCACCGATGAAGGCGCCGAAGGTGGCCCACACATTGGGCGCCACGGCCAGTACGGCGTAGGAGGCTATGTCCATGTCTTCCACCCGCCTCACCAAGGAAAGCGAAGAGTGCCGGTGGCGCCGATGACGCCACCTGTGTCCCATATTGTCCCACCGTGCGAGTGCCCCGCAAAGCGCCCGCGGCTACCGGGGCGGCCGCCGCCCCGGTAGCCGCCGGTGACTCCGCCGTGGCCGCAGGTGCTGGAAAATGAACACATGGCCGGACTTCTCGACCGATGCCGGATCCTGATGTCCAGCGTCCACACCGGCCGGCGTCCGCTCCGGCACCACGCGGGGCCGGAGCCGGAGCCGGAACGGCGGGCTCGGACCGGCGACGCGCACGGACCTTTGCACAGGCCCGCGAAGCCGCGGCGCCCGGCGCCGGGCGTGCGCAGCTTCGCCGCGCAGGCGTTCGCCGTCCAGATGGTGATGCTGCTGGTGCTCATCATCGCCGCGGGCGCCGTCCTCGTGCTCAAGACCCGGAACAACAGCCTGGCGGACGCCCGGCACCGCACCCGCTCCGTGGCCGAGTCCTTCGCCAGTGCCCCCGGGACGGCGCAGGCGCTCGACAGCCGCAATCCGACGGCGATCCTCCAGCCGCGCGCCGAGGAGACCCGGAAGCGGACGGGGGTGGCCTTCGTCATCGTGTACCGGCCGGACGGGATCCGGCTCACGCACCCCGACCCCGCCCTGATCGGCAAGCACGTCATCGGCCCGTACAAGCAGGCAGCGGAGGGCAGGCCCTTCACCGAGGTCATCAACGCGAGCCGCGGCCCCGCGGTCGACTCGATCGTCCCCGTCTTCCGGCCGGACGGCTCGGTCGCGGGCGTCGTGGACGTCGCGATCACGCTCGGGACGGTGAACACGACGGTCCAGCGCCAGCTCCCGGTCCTGCTCGGCGGCGTCGGGGGCGCGGTCGTCCTGGCCACGTGCGGATCGGCGTGGGCGAGCAGGCGGCTGCGGCGGCAGACCCACGGTCTGGGCCACGTCGAGCTGACGCGGATGTACGAGCACCACGACGCCGTCCTGCACTCCGTGCGGGAGGGCGTCCTCGTCCTCTCGGGCGAGGGCCGGCTGCTCCTGGCCAACGACGAGGCGCGGCGGCTGCTGGACCTGCCGGCGGACGCGGAGGGACGCCGGATCGCCGATCTCGGCCTCGAACCGCGGGTGGCCGGGCTGCTGTCCTCCGGGCGGGTGGCCAGCGACGAGGTGCTCCTCGCGGGAGACCGGCTGCTGATCGTCAACACCCGCCTCACGGATCTCGCCGGAGGACCGGCCGGCAGTGTGACGACGCTGCGGGACACCACGGAGGTGCGCGCCCTCTCGGGCCGGGTCGAGGAGGCTCAGGAGCGTCTGCGGCTGCTGTACGACGCCGGTGTGCGGGTCGGCACCACCCTGGACGTCGCACGGACCGCCGAGGAACTGGCGGAGGTCGCCGTCCCCCGGTTCGCCGACCTGGTCACCGTCGAGCTGCTGGACCCCGTCCTGCGCGGCGACGAGCCGACGGACACGGCGGACATGCGCCGCACGGTCATCCTCGGCGACAGCCTGGACCCGCCCGTCTTCCCCGTCGGCGGGCGGATCACCTGGATGCCAGGCACGCCGATGGCGGCGGCGCTGGAGACCGGTCACGCGGTGCTGGAGGCCGATCTGGGCGCCGCCCGCGACTGGCGGGTCCAGAGCCCGGAGACGACCGCGAGGATCCTCGACCACGGGATCCGCTCGCTCATCGCCGTGCCGATGCGGGCGCGGGGCGTCCTGCTGGGACTGGCCGACTTCTGGCGGACGGACCGGCGCAGCCCCTTCGAGGACGACGACCTCTCCCTGGCCGAGGAGCTCGTCGCGCGGGCGGCCGTGTCCGTCGACAACGCACGCCGCTACACCCACGCGCACGGCGTCGCCGTGAGCCTGCAACGCAGCCTGCTGCCCCGCGGGCGGCCCGAGCAGAACGCCATGGAGGTGGCCCACCGCTATCTGCCCGCGCAGGCCGGCGTGGGCGGGGACTGGTTCGACGTGATCCCGCTGCCGGGCGCGCGCGTGGCCCTCGTCGTCGGCGACGTCGTCGGACACGGTCTGCACGCCGCCGCCACCATGGGCCGCCTGCGCACCGCCGTGCTCAACTTCTCGGCCCTCGACCTGCCGCCCGACGAGATCCTGGTCCACCTCGACGAGCTGGTCACCCGGATCGACCAGGACCGGGCGGCCGAGGCCGAGACCGACCCGGTCACCGGGGCCACCTGCCTGTACGCGATCTACGACCCCGCCACCGGACGCTGCACCGTGGCGACCGCGGGTCACCCCGGGCCGGCGCTGGTACGTCCCGACGGCACGGTGCTCTTCCCCGAGGTGCCCGCCTCCCCGCCCCTCGGCCTGGCCGCGGGCCTGCCCGTCGGGACCGCCGAGCTGGACCTGGCGGAGGGCTCGCTCCTGGTCCTCTACACCGACGGGCTGGTCGAGGACCGGGACAGGGACATCGGCACCGGCCTCGCACTGCTGCGCGACACCCTGGCCGGCCGGCCCGACCGGAGCCCGGAGGAAACGTGCCGGGCTGTGATCGACGCCGTGCTGCCACCGCGCCCCAGCGACGACGTGGCGCTGCTGGTGGCCCGCACCCGGCTGCTGGACCCGGCGGACGTCGTGGAGTGGGACGTGCCCCGCGACACCGCGTCCGTAGCCCCGGTGCGCGCGGCGTGCGCCCGGCAGCTGGACGCGTGGGGGCTGGAGGAGGTGGGCTTCGAAACCGAGCTGATGCTCAGCGAACTGGTCACCAACGCGATCCGCTACGGCAGCGAGCCGATCCACGTGCGGATGGTGCGCGACCGCGACCTCATCTGCGAGGTCTCCGACGGCAGCAGCACCTCACCGCACCCGCGCCGGGCCGCCCTGACGGACGAGGGCGGACGCGGACTGTTCCTCGTCGCCCAGCTGGCCCGGCGGTGGGGGACCCGCTACACACCCCACGGCAAGGTCATCTGGACCGAACAGCCGCTGCACGGCGGGGCGGCGCGGTCCGTCGAGGACCTCGGCGACCTGCTGCTCGACCAGTGGGACGACGAGGCGCTGTGACGGGCGCGCCGCCCGTGCTTCCGGACGCCGTCCGCGGGTCCCGGCGGACGCCGGGACCCGCGGAGACCGCCTCAGCCCTCGTCCGGGACCAGCCTCAGGGAGATCGAGTTGATGCAGTACCGCTGGTCGGTCGGGGTCGCGTACCCCTCGCCCTCGAAGACGTGTCCGAGGTGCGACCCGCAGCGCGCGCACCGCACCTCGGTGCGCACCATCCCGTGGGAGCGGTCCTCCAGCAGCTCCACGGCGTCCGTGTCCTTCGGGTCGTAGAAGGACGGCCAGCCGCAGTGGGACTCGAACTTGGTGCCGGAGGTGAACAGTTCCGCGCCGCAGGCCCGGCAGGAGTAGACACCCTTGGTCTTGGTGTCCGTGTACTCACCGGTGAAGGCGGGCTCCGTGCCGGCCTTGCGCAGCACGGCGAACTCGGCCGGGCTCAGCTCGGCCTGCCACTGCTCGTCCGGCTTCTCGACGTCGTACGGCATGGGTCTCGCGCCCCTCACTTCGACAGACGGTCCAGGATGCGCGGTCCGAGGTCGGTGACGTCGCCCGCGCCCATGGTGAGAACGAGATCGCCGGCCTTCGCCATTCCCGCGACCGCGTCGGGCACCTCGGCCTTGTCGTGGACGGCCGTCACGTCGGCGTCCGCCGACCGCGCGGCGGCGATGATCAGCTCGCTGGTGACGCCGGAGATCGGGTCCTCGCGGGCCGGGTAGATGTCGAGGACGACGGAGGCGTCCGCGAGGGCCAGCGCCTGGCCCATCTCCTTGCCCAGCTCCTGGGTGCGGGAGAACAGGTGCGGCTGGAAGACGACCAGGATCCGGCCGTCGCCCGCGGCCGCGCGCATCGCCTCCAGGTCGGCGGTCATCTCGGTCGGGTGGTGGGCGTAGGAGTCGACGACCTGGACGCCGGCGGCCTCGCCCTTGAGCTGCAGACGCCGCTTGACACCGGTGTACGCGGCCAGCGCGGAGGCGAGTTCGGCGGCCGGGACGCCCAGGGCGGCGCCCGCGGCCAGCGCGGCGACGGCGTTGTGCGCGTAGTGGCGGCCGGGCACGGAGACGGCGAAGGTGAGTTCGGTGCCGTCCAGCAGGACGGTGACCTCGCTCCTGAGGCCCTGCGGCACGACCGACAGGATCCGTACGTCGGCGTCCTCGGCCTCGCCGTACGTCACCGTCCGCACCGCATCGGACACGCGCCGGGTCAGCTCCCGCGCGCCCGGGTGGTCGGCGGCGATCACCAGGGTGCCGCCGGGGACGATCCGGTCCACGAAGGTCTCGAAGGACTCGTAGATCTCGTCCATCGAGGCGTAGTTGGCGTGGTGGTCGAGCTCGACGTTGAGGACGATGGCGACCTCGGGCGCGTACTTGTGGAAGCTGCGGTCCGACTCGTCCGCCTCGGCGACGAAGATCTCGCCGTCGCCGTGCAGCGCGTTGGAGCCGGGAGCGTCCAGGTCGCCGCCGATGGCGTACGACGGCCGCAGGCCCAGTTCGCCGAGGGACACGGCCAGCATCGAGGTGGTCGTCGTCTTGCCGTGGGTGCCGGCGACCGCGATCGGGCGCAGGCCCTCCATCAGGGCGGCCAGCGCGTCGGAGCGGTGGACGACCGGGATGCCCAGCTCGGCCGCGCGGGCCAGCTCCGGGTTGTCCTCGCGGATCGCCGAGGAGACGACGACGCAGCTGGCGTCGTCGGCGAGGTGCCCGGCAGCGTGCCCGATGTGCACGGTGGCGCCCAGCGCGCGCAGTGCCTGCGCGGTCTCCGACTCCTTGGCGTCGCTGCCCGCCACCTTGGCCCCGCGCTGGGCGAGGATCTTCGCGATGCCCGACATCCCGGCGCCGCCGATGCCGATGAAGTGCGGTCGGTCCATGGCGGTAGGAAGGCCGGGTGCCATGCGCTTTTCTCCCCAGGTGGTGCGGCTGCGGTACGACGGTGCGAGCGCCCCCGTGCGGGGGCGCCGCCCAAGCCTATGCCTTGCTGTGGGAGAAGAGCTTCAGGACCGGTACGCCCACCTTGTGGCGGGCCCGGGAGGCCCAGTCGCGGTGGAAGAACTCCTCCACGTAGTGCGGGTCGGTCAGGACGATCACCTCGTCGGCGCCGACCTCGGCGACCAGGGACTTCAGGGCGTCCAGCGGATGGTCCTCGACGAGCCGGCCCTCGGCCCGGCTGCCCGCCGCGCGCAGCGCGAGGAGGGACACGTCCAGGGCCTGTTCCCCGGCGCCCTTCGCGGCCGCGCCCTCCGGGGTCTCGCCCTCGCGCGCCGCCTCGTCCAGTTCGCCGAGCGCGATGTCGTCGATGGCCCGCAGCAACCGGTCCGCCTGATCGCCGCGTGGCTGGAGCAGCACGTGGAAGAGCACCGGCTCCTCGCCGTGCAAGGTGGTGACGAACTCCACGTCGGCGGACGTCAGGGCCTTCTCGATCATCAATACGCTTGTGAACACCAGGCGCCCTTTCTCCTCCGAGGGTCCTTGGACCCTCCGTCTCCCTCCACGGGCCGTAGCAGCCCCTGCGGAAACCATCCTGCCCCGTGATCGCACAGGTATCGCGGGATTTGGCGCACCCGACGCACACGGATCGGAACAATTGGTTCCGCTTGCCCGGAACGCTAACCCGGGTAACCCCGGGTAAGCGGACGGTGCGGCTCCGGTCAGGGGCGGCGGTACCTGCCGAACAGGAAGCCGTCGTCCTCCAGCAGGGACGCCAGGGTGAAGCGCTGCGGGACCGCGACGGAGGGGCCGCCGGCGATGCGCTGGGCGTCACCGGCGGTGAGCATCGGGGAGACCGTGAGACACATTTCGTCGAGGACGCCGGACGCCACCATCTGACCGAGCAGGCGGGGGCCGCCCTCGGTGAGCAGACGGGTGTGACCGAGTTCGGCCAGTGCCCGGACGGCGCGGGCGGGGTCGACGCCGGCGCCGTCACCGGCGATCACCACCCGGGCGCCCGCCTTCTCCGCGGCCGCGATCCGCTCCGGGGCCGCCGCCGCGCCCGTGAGGACCAGCGTGGGCACCAGCGGCGAGGTGAACAGCGGCAGCGAGAAGTCCAGTTCCAGGCTCGCCGTGACGACCGCGATCGCGGGCGCCGGCCCCTGCCCGGCCGCCTCGCGCAGCGCCGCGAACTCCGCCCGGGCCCGGGCCGGGCGGTACCCCTCCTGGCGCACCGTCTCCGCGCCGACCACCACCACGTCGGCCAGTGCCCGCAGGGTGCCGAAGATCCGCATGTCGGCGGCGCTGGAGATGGGTTGCGAACGGCCCTCGTGCTGGGCGGCCCCGTCGAGGGTGGCGACCATGTTGGCGCGCAGCCACGGTTCCCGGCCCGCCGCCCCGCGCTCGGGGTAGGCGTACGCGGCGGCCAGCTCGGCGAAGGTCCACTCCCGGTCCACGAGGGCGCCGGGCACGCTCGTACCACTGGCCCCGTGCGTCCCGTCCGGGGTCTGGGCTGCTGTTTCGTCGGTCACAGGGAACAGGCGTCGCATGACGTGCAGTGTTCCATGCCGCTTACGATGGGGAACCGTGTCGTCCTCCACAGCCGCCTCCGGGCTCAGTTCCCTGACCGCCGCGGCCCCGCTGTCCCTGTGCGCGCGCGAGCCGCACGTCCCCGCGGACCGGCTGGTCGCCGAGATGGTGCCGCCGCCGCGCTTCGACTCGGTGCGCTTCGCGACGTACATCCCGGACCCGAAGCAGCCCAGCCAGACCGAGGCCGTCGAGGTGCTGGACGACTTCGCCGCCGGACTCGGCGGGGCACCCGCGACCGGCTCCGGCAGGCGCGGCCTGTTCGGCTTCGGCAGGAGCAAGACCCACACCAACGACAAGGTCAGGGCGAAGGGCAAGGGCAAGGCCGCGGGTGCCGGGCCCCGCGGGGTGTACCTCGACGGCGGTTACGGCGTCGGCAAGACCCACCTGTTGGCCTCCCTGTGGCACGCCACCCCGGCCGAGCCCGCCCGCAAGGCGTTCGGCACCTTCGTGGAGCTGACCAACCTGGTCGGCGCCCTCGGCTTCCAGAAGACCGTCGAGACCCTCTCCGGCCACCGCCTGCTGTGCATCGACGAGTTCGAACTGGACGACCCGGGCGACACCGTACTCGTGTCCACCCTGCTCGGCAGGCTGGTCGACGCGGGCGTCGCGCTCGCCGCCACCTCCAACACGCTGCCCGGCAAGCTCGGCGAGGGCCGCTTCGCCGCCACTGACTTCCTGCGCGAGATCCAGGGCCTGTCCGCGCGCTTCCGCACGCTTCGCATCGACGGCGAGGACTACCGCCACCGCGGCCTGCCCGAGGCGCCGGCGCCGTACTCCGACGAGCAGGTGACGAAGGCGGCGTACGCCACCGAGAACGCCTCGCTCGACGACTTCCCGCACCTGCTGGACCACCTCGCCAAGGTGCACCCCAGCCGTTACGGCGCCCTGACCGACGGGTTGGCGGCCGTGTGCCTCACCGACGTGCGGCCGGTGCCGGACCAGTCCACGGCGCTGCGGCTCGTGGTGCTCGCGGACCGGCTCTACGACCGCGAGGTGCCCGTGCTGGCCTCCGGGCTGCCCTTCGACCGGCTGTTCAGCGAGGAGATGCTGAACGGCGGCTACCGCAAGAAGTACTTCCGCGCGATATCCCGCCTGACCGCCCTCGCCCGGGACGCCAAGGGGCTCGTCGAGACGTACTGACCGGGACAGCGCCCCGGCGGACGGCGCCCCGAGGACTGCTCGCCGAGGGCCAGTCCCCCGAGGTCCTGTTCATCACCTGCTCCGACTCCCGGGTCGTCCCGGCCCTGATCACCGGCGCCCGGCCGGGCGAGCTGTTCGAGCTGCGCACCGCGGGCGACATCGTGCCGCCGTACGCCTCGGCGCGGCCCACCGCCGAGGCGGCCACCATCGAGTACGTGGTGGAGGTGCTGGGCGTCGGCGACATCGTCGTCTGCGGCCACTCCCACTGCGGCGCGGTCGGCGCCCTCGTCCGCGGGGACGACCTCGACGCCGTGCCCGCCGTACGGGACTGGCCGGCCCACGCGACGCCCCGGCCCACCGGGGACCGCGGAGGACCCGGCCGTCGCCGAGGGCGTCCAGAGCCACGCCCTGACCCAGTTGCTGCGGCTGCGCTCGTACCCGTGCGTCGAGAAGCGGCTCGCGGACGGCCGGCTCACCCTGCACGCCTGGTACTACGAGGTGCACACCGGCGCGGTGCTGGCGCACTGCCCGCGGACGGACGCCTTCACGGCCCTGTCCCGCGGCTCGCCCATGACCTCGGGGCGGGCATATCGTTGAAGCGGGCGCATAACGCGCATACCGGCGACCGGTCGAGGAGTCCTCGTCATGGTGCAGGAACTGGTGACCTCCGTGATCACCGCGGGCTGTGTGGGGTTCGTGTACCTCGCCGCGGCGATGCGGGTCGTCAAGCAGTACGAGCGCGGGGTGGTGTTCCGCCTCGGGCGGCAGTCCGGTGAGCCGCGGCCGCCTGGCCTGGCGGTGATCATCCCGTTCGTGGACCGGCTCTACAAGGTCAACATGCAGATCGTCACGCTGCCGATCCCGGCCCAGGAGGGCATCACCCGGGACAACGTGACGGTACGCGTGGACGCGGTGGTCTACTTCAAGGTGATCGACGCGGCGAACGCGCTCATCCGGGTGGAGGACTACAAGTTCGCGGTCTCGCAGATGGCGCAGACGTCCCTGCGCTCGATCATCGGCAAGAGCGACCTGGACGACCTGCTGTCCAACCGCGAGAAGCTCAACCAGGGGCTTGAGCTGATGATCGACAGCCCGGCCGTCGGGTGGGGCGTGCAGATCGACCGCGTGGAGATCAAGGACGTCTCCCTGCCGGACACGATGAAGCGGTCCATGGCCCGGCAGGCGGAGGCCGACCGGGACCGGCGGGCCCGCATCATCAACGCGGACGCGGAGTTCCAGGCGTCGAAGAAGCTGGCCGAGGCCGCCCAGCAGATGGCGGACACGCCCGCCGCGCTGCAACTGCGGCTGCTCCAGACGGTGACGGCGGTCGCCGCCGAGAAGAACTCCACTCTGGTCCTGCCCTTCCCGGTCGAGTTGCTGCGCTTCCTGGAGAAGGCCCAGCGGGAGCCGGAGCCGGAGTCGTACCAGAGCCGGGCCCGGAGCGCCGCACCGGCGGCTCCCAGCCCGCCCGAACAGTTGGTGGAGGGTGCGCGGGCATCCGCGGATCCCGGCGACCCCGCCCCCGAGGAGGCCCCGATCACGCCCGTGCGGAGCACCGCCGACGCGGTCACCCCCGACCCGGACGGCAGCGCGGCCCGCACCAGGACCTAGTGCTGCGACCGGACAGGTTCACCGGCTCGCGACGCCCGGCACGGCTCCCCCAAGCTCTTCGAGCAGGGGGACCCCCAGCCGCGTTGTCGCATCACCCGAGTACATCCAGTACGCGGGCGATGCTCCGCCTTGCGATGCTCCCCCACAGCCTGAACGGCGTGGGAGGTACCCCCAGCACCGGACGCCGCGAGCTTTCCGGTCACAGCACTAGCCTCCCTCCCCCATCCCCCGGACGGCCCCGCGCGGTGGCGGCAGCGTGGGGCCGTCGTTAGCGTGCGAGGCATGCGCAGCCGGTTCGTGGGGGTTGTCCTGATCGCGACGCTGGGGGGCGTCGCTGGGTGCGGGGGCGGCGGCTCGGGGACCGCCACGCCGAGCGGCTCCGGCACCGCCTCCCCCGGTGCCGAGGGTCGGATCACCGTGTCGAGTCCGGCGTTCACCGACGGCGGCACCGTTCCCGACCGCTACACGTGCACCGGGGCGGACGTCTCGCCACCGCTGGCGTTCTCCGGGGTTCCCGCGCGCACGGCGGGGCTGGCCCTGCTGGTGGAGGACCAGGACGCCCCGGGAGGCACGTTCACGCACTGGCTGGTCTGGAACATGGACCCGCACACCACGAGCCTGCCGACGGGCGCGACCCCGCCGGGAGCCACCGAGGGACGCAACGACTTCTTGAAGACGGGCTACAGCGGCCCCTGCCCGCCCCCGGGCAAACCCCACCGCTACGTCTTCACCGTGTACGCCGCCGACCGCCGCCTCGCCCTGAGGCCCGGCGCCACGGCCGCCGACATCAGGCGCGCGCTGAGCGGCCACACCCTGGCCTCCGGCACCCTCACCGCCCGCTACGGCCGCTGAGCCGGGACCGCGGCGCCCGGCCACCGGCCGGGTGACCGCACCGCCGTGCCGCCGTTCTCGTGATCCGATAAGGTCATATGTTCATCGCGTGATCACACTTGTACGACGCATCACCGCCGTCTGCGCTCTCGGCGCCGCCCTGGCCGCCTGCGGCGGCGGCACCGAGGCGTCCCGCGCCGGTCTGACGGCCCCCTCCACGTCCGCATCCGCGTCGGCGTCCCCCTCCGCTCCGGCCAGGCCCTCGCCCTCCCGGCCGCCGACCCTCACCCCGGGACCCGGCGGTCTGACCCCCGTCTTCAGCAACGGCCCCCGCACCAAGGGGAAGACGGTCGCCCTCACCTTCGACGCCGACATGACCGCCGACGAGGGACCGCGCGCGGCGGCGGGCGAGCACTTCGACAACCCGGGGCTCATCGCCACCCTGCGCGCCCTGAAGGCGCCGGCCACGGTGTTCATGACGGGCCGCTGGGCCGAGCAGTACCCCGACCAGGCCCGCTCCATCGGCAGCGACCCCCTGTTCGAGCTCGCCAACCACTCCTACAGCCACTACGCGTTCACCGCGAACTGCTACGGCCTGCCCACCGTGCCCGCCGACCGGATGCGGTCGGACGTGGAGGGCGCGTACGAGGCGTTCCGCAAGGCGGGCGTGCCGCACGCGATGCCGTACTTCCGTTTCCCCGGCGGCTGCTACGACCAGCAGGCCCTGCGGGCGCTCAGCGGTCTCGGCGTCACCGCGGTGCAGTGGGACGTGGTGAGCGGAGACGCCTTCGCGACGGACGCGGACGCCGTGGTCCGGCAGGTCCTGGGCGGGGTCAAGCCGGGCTCGGTCGTCGTCATGCACTGCACCCGCAGCGCCGCCCCCACCACCGAGCGCGTGGTGCGCGCCGTCGTACCGGAGCTGCGCAAGAGGGGCTACCGCCTGGTGAAGGTCTCCGACCTGATCGGCGCCACGGCCGACCGCGCCTGACGGGCCGGCCGGCTCTCGGGGGATCACCGCGGGCTGGTGGCCGGGGGGCCACCCGCGGGCCGACGGCGGCCGGCGGCTGGTCACCCGGCTGGCAGACTGGACGCCGTGAGCATCGACGAGAGCACCACCGCCACCGCCCCGCAGGACAGCCCGTTCCGGTCCGAGCCCGGCGTACGCGACCAGGCGCGGCAGTTCGTGCTGCCGCTGGTGGTGCGGATCGAGCGGGCCGCTCCCCCGGCCCGTACGGACGCCCTGGAGACCGCGGCCCGAGCGGTCCTGGTGCTGCTCGCCGACGAGCGCTCGGCCGGTGACGGGGAGTGGGCGCGGGCCGTGCGGGACTGGCAGGACGCCCGGATCCGCAAGGTGGTGCGGCGGGCGCGCGGTGCCGAGTGGCGGCGGGCCGAGGCCCTGCCCGGCATCACCGTGACCGGGAGGACCGCGCAGGTGCGGGTCTTCCCGCCCGTGCCGCTGGACGGCTGGCCCAAGGACCTGGCGAGGCTTCAGGTCTCCGGCACCGAGCTGGACGACCCGGAGCCGCCCGCCGCGCCGGACCCGGCCGTCCCGGTGCTGTGGATGAGCCCCGGCCTGGACATGTCCGCGGGCAAGGCGATGGCCCAGGCGGGTCACGGCGCCCAGCTCGCCTGGTGGGAACTGTCCGAGGCACAGCGCACGGCCTGGCGGGACGCGGGCTTCCCGCTCACCGTCCGCACCGCCGCCCCCGCCCACTGGCGGGACCTCACCTCCGGCGGACTGCCGGTGGTGCGCGACGCCGGCTTCACGGAGATCGCCCCCGGCTCCTGCACGGTCGTCGCCGACCACCCCGCGCTGCGCCCGGGCCGTGTCCAGCGCCTGTCGGGGCACTAAGCTTGAATTTAAAGGTTCCCCCTCAGCCTTCAAGGTCGGGGGGTGTCTTGTTTGTGGGGGTGTTTGCCGACGGGGTGGCGGGGTGCGGGGCTGG